>JALVXV010000181.1 GCA_027038235.1 Campylobacterales bacterium
TTGAAGGTTTTGCATCTACATATAAACCCTTTGCATTATATTTGATAATATTTTTTTCTACTAGAATATTGCTACCTCCCTTTAGCACTATTGCTATCCTTGCAGTACCTTTACCACTTAAAAGCCTGTTGTTTAAGATTTTTAAATCTTTTGTAGCCTCAGTTAAAATATCTACATCATTATATTGAAATATGTTACCCTCTACAAAAATCTTTTTAGAGTATTCAAAATGGATAGCAAATCGATTGTCTATATATCTATTATCTTTTATAATGATATTGCTAGATCTATCTATGTGTGTATCTCTTGCCTTTTTGATAGTGTTATTTTTGATAAGCACATTTTTAGCATACCAAAGCTTTATACCATCCCCTCTTAAGGCTCTTTTTTCATCTTTTGATGAGATATAGTTTGATAATATTTTTAAATTTTTAACTGATGAGAGATTGATGCCATAAAGCACATCTTTTATATGGCAGTTTTTTATGGTTATATTGTTGATATGTTCACCCTTTATGCCACTATCAAGCACCTCTTTTCTATGACCTGAGCCTTTTATAGTGAGATTTTGCAAAAGGATATTTGAACTTTTTATGTTGATAATAGTTCCAATATTGCTATTTTTTATGATAACTTTTGCATCCTTTTTGCCTATGATTTTTAAAGGTTTAGAGATAGTGATACCACCCTCATATATTCCATCTCCTAGCTCTATTATAGAGTTTGGTTTTGCTTTGTTTATGGCACTTTGTAAAGCATTTGCACTAAGCAACAAAGTAGTTAAAATTATTAAAAAAATATACTTCACTTATGCCCCTACTACTTCTTTTGCACAAAGCTTAGAGTTGCTGACACAATCATTTAGCCCTATGCCCTTATATGCATTAGAGTTTAGATAAAGCCCCTCTATTTTATCAACCATATTCATAATATTTTCTACTCTTTTTATATGACCTACCCTATAGTTTGGTATGCCTTTATCATGCTTTTTTACATAGATGGTATCTGGTTTTTTATCTATACCCATAGTATCTTTTATCCCTTTTAAAGCACTATTTATAAGTGTTTCATTATCTTGCAAAGCAAGTTTTGGATCTCTTTGTCCGCCTATCATGGCTCTAAGTAGTTTTTTATCCTCTTTTGCCCTATCAGTAAAAATAGAACTATCCCAAAGCACTCCTAAAACACTCTTTTTTGCTCTTGTGGTTGCTAAAAGTCCAAAACCTTTTAAAGGATGAGAGAGTGTATCGTATCCGACTCCTACTATAGAGATGGGAGAGTACTCGATATCGGCTAACTCATTTGAAAGTTTAGGCATAAGATCTTTAAGTATTTTTGCACTCTCATAAGCAGGGGTTGAGAGTATCACTTTATCAAATCTCATCTTTAAGTTTTCATTTTGCAAGATAAAACCTTTTTCATCTTTTTGCAAAGTTTTAATATCTATATCTTTTATAATGTCGATGTCAATATTTTGCGAAAGCTTTTTTATAAAGGTGCTAACTCCTCCTTTAAAACTCATCAAAACTCCACCAGGTCCTGCCTCTTTCTTTCTCTTTTTTATCATTCCTTTAAAAAGTGAACCATACTCCTTTTCAAGCTTTACTACAAGAGGAAATGCTGCAGGAGCTGAGATACTAGCTGGAGTTGAAGCATAAATACCTGCTACCATTGCATCCAAAAAAACATCTGTCATCTCTTTGCCTACTCTCCTATATCCAAACTCTTGCAAACTCTCATCTTTATTATCTCTTTTTATAGGAGCAAATGGCTCATATAAAACTCTTATTTTTCCTTTTAGACTTAAAAGTGGAGTAGTCAAAAAAGCTTTTGGTGATTCTGGCAAAACTTCAAGTTTTTTATCATAGATAAATCTTTTTCTAGCCTCATCGCTACTTTTTAAAAGTATATCTTCACAGCCACTTAATTTTACAAGCTCAAGAGTATCTGGTTTATTTGACAAAAAGCCATTGCTACCCTCCTCTATCAAAAATCCATCCCTTTTGATAGTTTTCATCTTTCCACCAAGTTCGCTCTCTTTTTCAAAAAGAGTTATTTTAGTTTCGGGTTTATACTGTTTTATATAAAATGCTGTTGCAAGTCCGCTGATACCACCACCGACTATTGCTATGGACTCGTGATTGGTTTTCATTTTCTCTTCCTCTTTACCCCTCTTCACCTTTACTCCTTTGCTCCTATAATTTTCTCGTGCCATTCATTTAAAGTTTTCTCAAAACCTATACCTGTGCTTTTATAAAATTTTACACTTTTTTGCATATACTCTTGCTTTACATATCCGCCAA
>JALVXV010000182.1 GCA_027038235.1 Campylobacterales bacterium
GTTGTTATCTATATGCCTATGATACCTGAAGCTGCTTTTGCTATGTTAGCTTGTGCTAAAATAGGTGCAATTCACTCTGTTGTATTTGGTGGATTTAGTGCAGAGGCTCTAAGAGATAGGATTATTGATGCAGGAGCAAAACTAGTCATCACTGCTGATGGAGCTTATAGAAGAGGCAATTCATACCTTTTAAAACCTATAGTTGATAAGGCTTTAGAAGAGGGTTGTGAGTGTGTTGAAAATGTCTTGATGGTTCAAAGAAATTATGAAGAGGTTGATTTGGTAGAGGGAAGAGATCATGTCTATAATGATCTTATCAATCAAGAGAGCGAATTTTGTGAAGCTGAAGTTATGGATAGTGAAGATCCTCTCTTTTTACTATATACTTCAGGAAGTACTGGCAAACCAAAAGGGGTTCAGCATAGTGGAGCAGGTTATATCCTGTGGGCTCAATATACCATGGAGAATGTCTTTGATGTCAAAGAGAATGATACCTTTTGGTGTACAGCTGATGTAGGCTGGATCACAGGTCATACATATATAGTTTATGGACCTTTAGCTATAGGAGCTACGACTGTTATGTATGAAGGAGTTCCTTTGTACCCTGATGCTGGTAGATGGTGGAAGATGATAGAAGAGCTTAGAGTAAACCAATTTTATACAGCACCGACTGCCATAAGACTTCTACACAAAGTAGGAGCAGATGAACCTAGCAAATATGACTTAAGCAGTCTAAAAGTTCTTGGAACCGTGGGAGAGCCTATCAACCCAGATGCTTGGATGTGGTACTACGAGACTATAGGTGGAGGAAAGTGTCCGATAGTTGATACTTGGTGGCAAACTGAGACAGGAGGACATATGATAAGTCCACTTCCAGGAGCTACACCTATCAAGCCTGGCTCTGCGACATTCCCACTTCCTGGTATTAAAGCTGAGATTATTGATGAAGAGGGCAATAAAATGCCTGTTGGAGAAAAAGGACTTCTTTGTATCACAAAACCATGGCCTAGTATGATAAGAACTATCTGGGGAGATCCTGATAGATTTGTCAAGTCTTACTTTGGAGACTGTAAAAAAGATGGAAAGCCTGTTTACTTTTCAGGTGATGCTGCCATCTATGATGAAGATGGATATATCTTTATCACAGGTAGAACAGATGATGTTATCAATGTCTCAGGTCATAGGCTAGGAACTGCTGAGATAGAGGGAGTTGTAGGTCATGAAGAGCATGTAGCTGAAGTTGCAGTAGTTGGAAAGCCTGATGATATAAAGGGTGAAGATGTATTTGCCTATATTGTAACCAAAAAGGACATAGATGAAGCAACACTTCTAAAAAATATCAATGCTCTTATCACAAAAGAGATAGGTCCAATTGCAAAAGTTGGCTCTATTTTGATCGTTCCAGGACTTCCTAAGACTAGAAGTGGTAAAATTATGCGAAGAATTTTAAGGTCTATTGCAAAAGGTGAAGAGATCACTCAAGATATTTCAACTATTGAAGATCCTTCTATCGTTGGAACAATAGAGAAATTATTTAAAGAAAAAAAGTAGGAGCTAAAGATGAAAAATCATAAAGTTATAGACATAAAGATAACTTATGACCCTGAAGTTATAGATAATGAAGAGGAGCTAGATAAAAAGATAAAAGAGTTTTTAGAGGATTTAAAATCCCAAAAAGGTGTAACCATAAGAGCTAAAAGACATAAAGTCGAGCTTGATTATATGCCTGATGAGTATGGGCTTATGTGATGAATTAGGAGGGGGATTAACTCCTCCTAATTCATACTCTTATCTCTTTTAAAGCATTTAAAAGTATCTCAAAAGCATTTTCGCTATATTGCTCTACCTGCTCTATATGAGTGAGTACTTTATCCATATCCTTGGATCTAAAGTATTCATCAACCGCCTCTCTAAGAAGTTGGTGAACACTACTATGCTCTTGGTCAACCTTTTGAATAGCTTGTTGATTTTTACTTAAAAGCTTTTTAGCTTCAGATGAAAACCATCTGCCAAATCTACAACTATGCTCATCCATAATATCTACTTTACTATTTTCAATCATAGACTTATAAGCTTGTAGTTTTAGCTTTATATGATCTATCTTGCCATTGCTTATATACATCTCTCTAGTTATATTGGTTGTTAATGCTTGGATAGCTTTTGAGTTTTCTCTTGCTCTATCTGCACTCTCTTTAAACTCATCTAAAACTTCTACACCCTTAGATGACTCTTCTGTAAATACCTCTGTTGATCCTAATATAGTTGAAGCACTCTGTTTAAGTGTGCTGATATTTATCTCCACCTCTTGAGTAGCTTTTTGGGTTCTTTCAGCTAGTTTTCTTACCTCATCGGCAACTACGGCAAAACCTCTTCCATGTTCACCAGCTCTTGCAGCCTCTATGGCGGCATTTAAGGCTAAGAGATTTGTTTGATCACTTATATCTTTTATAAGATTTATAATATCTGAAATAGAGTTTACATGATCGCTTAGGGCATTTGCATCATCTTGTAAGCCAACTGTTATCTCTTCAATTTTTTGCATAGAGTTTACTACTTTGTCAGTATTTATCTCTATATTATCCATCTCTTTTGCATTTTTTGCATTATAATTATCGGTAGCTTCTAGCATACTAAGGTTCTCTTCTATAGTATTTTGCAAAAACCTTACACCGCTATCATAACTTTTTAAAATAATATTTAACAATTTTATCTTTGCTTCTTGATTATTCTCACTGCTACTATTTGAACTATTATAAAGAGTTCTACCTTTTTCATCTTGACATCTTTGAAGATCATTTTTCAATCTTTCATTCTCCCCTTTTAGAAGTGTTACCTCCTCTTCAAGCTCTCTTATTCTTCCTTTAGAAAACATTCACTCTCCTTAAAGTTTTATACTAATTTTCATTTATTCTATCATTATAATATTAATATTGTTCTTAAGGGCACCTTTTAGAAAATCTCTATTTTCTAATGCCCTTTGGGTATTTTCTATATTATCAAGTATTGGTTTATCATATTCATCTATTAAAATTACTACTTTTTAATTGTATTTTTTATAAGATTCTTGAATAAGTCTTGCAAAACAAGTCGGTATATCATCGTCTAATTCGCATTCAACTCCTAATCTTTCTTGATTTTCTTTTAAAATTCTCATAGCAATATTTTCAGTTGATTCCATTGTTTTAAAATTTCCAACCCAGTCAATTTTTATCACAGGATATTTAGCAAAATCATATTTATCATAAATATAAAGTCCTTTAAAAAGCTCATTATTTCCTTCAAATATATTTTTTAATGTATCTAAAATAAGCTTTTACCAAATCTTCTTGGACGATATAAAAATACATATTTGTAATTTTGGATCAAATCCAATGCATCTTCTGTTTTATCTATATAAATTTGATTATTTTGTATAATATCTCTATAATGTTTGTATCCCTATTGGCAATCTGTTCATATCTTTCCTTCATATAAACTCTTTGCAAACTCTTTTGCTTTTTGGTGTATATTTTCTCCGCTTATCATTCTAGCTAGTTCATCTATCTTTTCATCTTTGTTTTTTAACTCTTTTACTTTTGACTTGCCCTCTTCTTTGTAGACTAAAAAGTGCATATCAGCTTGAGAGGTAAGTTGTGGCTGATGAGATATGGCAAAGATTTGATAATTTTTGGACAATCTTTTTAAAACCTTTGCTATACTCATAGACTCTTTTCCACTTAAATTGGCATCTACTTCATCAAGTATGAGTATGGCATTATTATCAACATTGGTTATATCATTAAAGGCACTTAAAAATGCAACTCTTACACGATTAAATTCGCCCGAGCTTATCTTGTTTAGTGTAATTCCCCAAAGATTTATCTCTACCCTATCCTCTCCTAATTCACCCATATCATCATCTCTAAGTTCAAGAGCAATATCAGGCAAATATAGCATAGAAAGATACTCATTTATCAAAGTGTTTAACTTTTTTATAGCAACTTTTCTCTTTTTTGTTATCACTTTAGATCTATCTTTGCACTCTTTTAGTAACTTTTCACTCCTTTTTATAAGCTTTTCCTTTTCAAAAGAGATATTATCATACTCTTCTAGCTCCTCTTTTTTCCTTTTTAGATACTCCAAACTCTCTTCGATAGAGCCATATCTCTTTATAAGCGATGAGAGCTTTTCTATCCTATCAAGGATAGATTCTATATCCATATCCTCAAGATCATCAAGCCTCTCTTTTGCACTTTCAAAGTGGGCTCTTAGTTCATTTAAACTCTCATCAAAAAATGTACTATCTATCTCTAAAAGTTCAAGTGCCTCATTTACAAAGTGTTCATACTCAAAAATCGCACTTGCATTTTGTAAAGACTCTAAAATTTTCTCCTTTTTTGAGAGAGACTTTTTTATATCCATTAGCTCCTCATACTCTCCGACTTTTGGAGAAACTTCCTCGATCTTTTCTATCTCATAAGTAGCAAACTCCTTTAACTCCTCTATCTTTTTCTCTTTTTCTAAAATTTCATCAAGCCTATCTTTGCTCTCTTGATATTTTAAAAAAAGCTCTTTATACTCACTTAAAAAACCTTTATATTTTTTATCATCTTTAGATATGAGAGTATCTATCACACCTAGCAATCTTTCATTTTCAAACTCTTTATACTCCTTTAGCGATAGATAGTCAATAAATCTACTTGAGAGTTGTCTTATCATCTTTTTTGAAACTTGTGAATCATTGATAAAATATCTTGCACTTTTTGCTTTGACAAATTTAAAAACATTTATCTCTTCATTTTCTAAACCCATCTCTTCAAGATCCAAGCTATTATCCAAAGAGATCTCAGCAAGTTTTGCATCTATATCTTTGCAGCCAAAAACTCCCAAAATTGCATTTAAAAGTATAGATTTGCCCACACCACTAGCACCGCTAAAGAGTATAAGCCCCTTATCAAACTCAAGCTTAACCTCATCAAAACTAAGATAATCTTTTAAAAAAAATCTCTCTATCAAGCATCACCCCATTTTAATTTTTCTTTCAATACATCAAAATAGTTTCTCTCTATCCTATGTATAAGCTTTACCCCTTTATCTGCCATTTTGCACTCAATGCTCTTATAATCTTCCAAATGAAAAATCTCTTGCCCATCTATAGCAACAAGCACTCTATCTTTGCTTTTTATCATGATTTTAAAGTCAGCAGGAAGTATAAGAGGTCTTTGAGTTAGAGAGTGAGAACAAAGAGGAGTAAGTATCAATGCCTCAGTCAAAGGAAAGACTACAGGTCCTCCACTTGAGAGATTGTAAGCAGTTGAACCAGTAGGAGTTGAGACGATAAGACCATCTCCATAATAGTTATTGAAATGTATGCCATCTATAAAGGCTTGTAAATCAACCATACCTGCTACCATAGGTCTTGAAAAGACTATATCATTAAATGCGATAGCACTTTTTTTTGTGCCATCTTTTTGATGAAAAATTACTTCCAAAACCATTCTATTGTCTATTCTATACTCACCTTTAAAAAGCTTATCTATAAAACTCTCTATCTCTTTGACATCAATATCAACTAAAAATCCCAACTTTCCTATATTGATACCCAAAATTGGCTTGTGATATTTAAAACTTCTTCGACTAAGCGATATAAGAGTACCATCTCCACCTAAAGAGATGATAATATCGCTTATTTGACACATTTTATCAAACTCTATACCCTCTTTTTTCAACAATTTTGCACTATTACTTTCCAATATCAACTCAACCTTATAACTATCAAGCCTATCTTTTATCTGCTTATAGTATCTATGCAAATCTCTTGTATTGGGTCTTACAACTAGCCCTACTCTTTTTATCTTTTTTATCTTTTCATTTATATTTATAATTTGCACTACTTGATTTCCTTTTAAAAATTATTAAGCTATAATACCAAAACTTTGTTAAAGGAGTGTTTATGAGTAGAAAAATACTCAGTAAAAAAGATGCACCAAAAACTATAATAGATGATGAAAAATTTTTAAATGAAAATGATTTTATAGTCTCAAAAACTGATACTAAGGGCTTTATAACCTATTTCAATAAAACATTTATAGATATGTGTCTATACTCTCAAGATGAACTCCTTGGTGCAAATCACAATCTTACAAGACATCCTGATATGCCTAAGATAGCCTTTAAACTTTGTTGGCAACTTATACAAAATAGACAAGAGTTTTTTGGATTTGTCAAAAATCTAAGAAAAGATGGAGGATATTATTGGGTCTTTGCCTATATCACAGCCTCATTTGATACTAGTGGCAATATCATAGGCTACTACTCTGTTAGAAGAAAACCCTCAAGAAAGGCTATAGAGGCAGTAACACCTCTATATAAAGATCTAGTAAATGCTGAAAGACATGGCGGCATGGAGGCTTCTGAAAGATTACTTATGGATTTTTTGGATAAAAATGATACAACTTATGAGAAGTTGGTTACAGCTTTACAAGAGATGTAATAAAATATTTAATAAACTTTAGATATAATCGCCTTTTGATTTTATAATTTTTAAGGAATGGCTTTGAGAACACACTACAATACCGAAGTAAGCAAGAGTGATATAGGCAAAGAGGTTAAGCTTTGCGGATGGGTAAATAGCAGAAGAGACCATGGTGGAGTTATCTTTATAGATCTAAGAGATAAAAGTGGTCTTATCCAGCTTGTTTGCGATCCTAAAGATGATGAAAATGCTTGGAAATTGGCTGATAGTGTTAGAGATGAGTTTGTCTTGGTTGCTAAAGGAAGAGTAAGACCAAGAGGAGAGGGCTTAGAAAATCCAAATCTAAAAACAGGGGCTATCGAAGTAGTAGTAAGTGAACTTACCATAGAAAATAGATCTCTTCCTATGCCTTTTGACTTAGGAGATAAGAGGGTAAATGAGGAGATAAAGTTAAAATATAGATACCTTGAGCTTAGAACAAAAGAGAATTTAGAAATTTTCAAATTAAGAAGTAAGGCTGCGATAGCTGCTAGAAATGCTTTGGATGAGCTTGGGTTTTTAGAGGTTGAAACACCTGTGCTTACCAAATCAACTCCTGAGGGAGCAAGAGACTATCTAGTGCCAAGTAGAGTTCACAATGGCGAATTTTATGCACTTCCACAATCTCCTCAACTTTTTAAACAGCTCTTGATGATAGGTGGATTTGATAGGTACTTTCAGATAGCAAAATGCTTTAGAGACGAAGATCTAAGAGCAGATAGACAGCCAGAGTTTACCCAGATAGATGTAGAGATGAGTTTTTGTACTCAAGAGGATGTGATACAAGTAGCTGAACATTTACTTTACAATATCTTTAAAGCTTGTGGCAAAGAGATAGAAAAAAGCTTTAAAAGAATTAGTTACAATGAAGCTATGGAAAAGTATGGAAGCGACAAGCCTGATCTAAGATATGATCTTTCAATGGTGGATGTGATAGATATATTTGCAAAAAGTAGCAATGAAATTTTTAGCTCTATTGCAAAAGATAAAAAGCAAAACCGTATAAAAGCTCTAAAAGTTCCAAATGGTGATAATATCTTTTCAAAAAGACAGATGAAAGGCTTTGAGGATTATGTAAGAAAGTTTGGAGCTAAAGGTTTAGGATACTTCCAAATGAAAGAGGAAGGCTTAAAAGGTCCTCTTACAAAATTTTTTAGCGAAGAGGATTTAAGCAAGATCATAGAAGTTTGTGATATAAAAGTGGGTGATGTGGTATTTTTTGGAGCAGGTGATAAAAAGGTTGTGCTTGATTATATGGGAAGATTTAGAATATATCTAGCTGAACTTATGAATATCATCCCAAAAGATGAGTTTAACTTTGTATGGGTGGTTGACTTTCCAATGTTTGAGATAGAAGATGGCAAGGTAAAAGCTCTACATCACCCATTTACTATGCCTAAGGATTTAAACAAAAAAAATCTTGAAGAGATAAGCTCAATTGCATATGACATAGTTTTAAATGGAGTTGAACTAGGCGGCGGAAGTATAAGGATACACAAAGAGGAAATCCAAGAAGAGGTATTTAAACTTTTAGGCATAAGCGAAGAGGAGGCTAAGGAGAAGTTTGGATTTTTGCTTGAGGCTTTAAAATTTGGTGCTCCTCCTCATGGTGGATTTGCTATAGGTTTTGATAGACTTATTATGCTTTTAAGCAAAGCTGAAGGCATTAGAGATGTCATAGCATTTCCAAAGACACAAAAAGCACAATGTCTGCTTACAAGTGCACCAAGCGAAGTAGATAGCGAACAACTTAAGGAGTTGGGACTTAGAATAAAGAAGCTTAGAGCATAGAGCTAAGAGCAAAGAGCTTTAAATCCAAAATTGCTCCGCAATTTTGATAGCTCTAAGCCCTAAGCTCTCAGCTATAAGCTTTATAGAAAGGATGAAAATGAAAAAACTATTTTTAATAATTGGAGCTCCCGGCAGCGGTAAGACAACTGATGCTGAGATTATTGCTAAAAACAATGGTGATACTATAGTACACTACTCTACAGGAGATTTACTAAGAGCGGAGATCGCTAGTGGTAGCGAACTTGGAAAAACTATAGAGAGCTTTACCTCAAAAGGCAATCTAGTTCCTTTAGAAATTGTTATAGATACTATAGTTAGTGCTATAAAAAACTCTCCAAAGGATATTATCCTTATTGATGGTTATCCTAGAAGTGTTGAACAGATGGAGGCACTTGATAAGATACTACAAAAAGAAAAAGATATAGAGTTGGTATCTGTCATAGAGGTTGAAGTTTCTGAAGAGGTAGCAAAAGAGAGAGTATTGGGTCGAGCTAGAGGTGCAGATGATAATGAAGAGGTATTTTTCAATAGAATGAAAGTATATACTAAGCCTTTAGCTGCTATTCAATCCTTTTATCAAACAAAAGGGTTGCTTAAAAAGATAGATGGCCAAAGAGCTATCCAAGAGATAGTAGATGATATGGAAAATTTTATAAAAAGTAGAATTATTAATGGTTAAAAATCCATCATTTTATAGTGTTATCATAGGTACAGAGCTTTTAAATGGAAGAAGAAAAGATAAACATTTTGAATTTTTAAATAGCGAACTTTTAAAAAGAGGGTGGGAGCAAAAAGCAAATTTTGTCATAAAAGATGATCCTCTCTTTATGGAGGAGGTGTTTACTCTTATTAAAAATGACTCAAATTCGGTCATGTTTAGTTTTGGAGGTATTGGTGCTACACCTGATGACTATACTAGAGAGGTAGCTGCAAAGGTCTTTACTAGTGGCATAATGGAGCAAAATAAAAAGGCTTTAGAGCTGATAGTAAATCAATTTAAAGATAAGGCTTATCCTCATAGAGTAAATATGGCAAATCTACCCAAAAATGCTATACTTTTAAAAAATATAGTCAATCAAGTGCCCGGTTTTGGAGTAGAGGAGAGATTTTTCTTTGTGCCAGGTTTTCCTGAAATGTCAAGAGCAATGGTCATAGAGGCTCTTGATAGATTTTACCCAAAAAATTTACAAAAATTCTCTTGTGGTTTTACAGTTGTAGCTAGTGAAAATGATCTTATTGAGATCATGAGATCACTTCCTAAAGATTTGGAATTTTCATCTCTTCCAAAATTTAAAGAAGATAAGAGATATGTAGAGATATATATTGCTGATTATGACAAAGAAAAAGTACAAAAGTGGTGCGATTTTTTTAAAAATGAAGTAGATAAAAAGAGACTTCCGATCCTAAAATAGGAGGAGGATAACACCTCCTCGCCTTAAATCATCTAAAACTTTTAACAGCCTCTACCATATTTTTTAGACTTGCTCTAACCTCTTCCCATCTTCTAGTTTTCAAACCACAATCAGGATTTATCCATAGTTGCTCTTTTGGTAAAACCTCTAAAAGCTTTGAGATTTGCTCCTTTATCTCTTTTACACTTGGTATCCTTGGGGAGTGTATATCATAAACTCCTGGACCTATCTCTTTTTTATATCCTACCTCTTTAAAGATTTTTAAGAGTCTATTGCCACTTCTTGATGTCTCTATAGTAATGACATCAGCATCCATATCCTCTATAGTATGAATAATATCATTAAAATC
>JALVXV010000183.1 GCA_027038235.1 Campylobacterales bacterium
CACTCTCAAGCATCTTTTGGGTACGATTTAGTGCATATCTTTCAATACCTTCGATCTTTCCTCTCTTTCTAATACCAGCGGTATCAACAAAAGTAATGAGTTTATCTTTATAAAAAATTCTTTCATCGACAGGATCTATTGTAGTTCCAGCTATAGAGCTTACTACTGCTCTATCTTCGCCAACAAGAGAGTTTAAAAGTGAACTTTTTCCTACATTTACTCTTCCCACAATTGCAACTTTTATCTCGTTTGTGTCATTAGATAGTTTTTTTATTATGTTATTATCACTCTCTTGAACTTCATCTAAAAAATCCTCCAAACTTACATCATCATCTTCATCTATTTCTAAATTTTTTTCCTTTGGAACTCTTTTGTATAACCAGTTTAAAAGTGCTGTTATACCACGATTGTGTGAAACTGAGATGGGAAATATATCTTTTGCACCAAAGCTTTGATACTCCCAAACTATCTCATTCATTTTATCATTATCTATCTTATTTATGATCAAAGCTGTATCTTTACCAAGCTTTAGTATCTCATAAAATATCCTCTTATCTTCATCACTTGGTAGCATTTTTCCATCAACCATAAAAAGAACTATATCAGCCTCTTTTGCGATTTTAAGTGACTTTTCTTTGACAACTTCAAACATTTCATTGCTATCATCAAGTCCGCCTGTATCAACTATCAGTGCCTTTTTATCATCAAGAGAAAATTCCACTTTCTTTATATCTCTTGTTGTCCCACTTATATCGGAAGTGATAGCTATCCTTTGACCAACAAGCCTATTAAAAAGTGAGCTTTTGCCAACATTTGGCTTTCCAATAAGTGCTACTGTTTTCATAAAAATCCTTTGGATTTTGCTTAGAGCTTAGAGCTAAGAGCAAAGAGCTATTTTTCAGCTCTAAGCTCTAAGCCCTCAGCACTAAGCTTTTCTATATATATCGATTGACTTGGAAATGCAAAAGAGCTACCATTATCTTCAACTATTTGCATAATTTTTAAGTAAATATCCTCTTTAATTTCAAGATATTTTGCCCATACTGCACTATCTACAAAGGCATATATAAATATTCCCAATGCACTATCTCCAAACTCGTCAAACCTGACAAGTATAGTTTGATCTTGAGCAATATGAGGATGAGTATGAAGTAGATTTGTTATCTCTTTTACTATATTTTGTATCGTCTCTTTTGGAGTATCATAGGTAAGACCAATTCTTAGTTTTATCCTTCTTTGACCTCTTCTTGAAAAGTTTTCTATGGGTGAATTTGCTATGGTTTGGTTGGGCATTACTATAAGGCTTTTTTGAAATGTTCTTATCTTGGTAGTTCTAAGTCCGATATCTTCTACCGTTCCCTCAATGTTTCCTACCTTTATCCAGTCTCCTATCTTTAGAGATTGATCTGCTAATATAGTCAAACCTCCAAAGAGATTGGCAGCGGTATCTTTAGCTGCTAAAGCAAAAGCTAAACCACCGATACCTAAAGATGCTATAAAAGCACTGACATTTATCCCCCAATCTTGAAGTATAGCTACAAGTCCAACACCAACGATAAAAATCTTTATACTCTTTATAAAAAAGTTACCTATCTCTTTATAGAGCTCTCTTCCAAATCTTTTAGAAAAGGAGTAAATGTGAGAGTCAAAAACTACTACTAACTCATAAAGTATCCAGAAGATAACAAATGTTATCAAGGTTTTTATGATGTGATAAACAAGGGCATTATCTATCTCTAAAGTTATAGCAAAAAAGTAAAAACCAGCAATAACAAAAGAGAATCTCAAAGGTCCTTTTATGATAGAAAATATCTTATCATCTATATGTGTTTTAGTTTTTTTAGTAAATTTTTTAAGAGTTTTTAATAGTGTAAGAGTAAAAACCTTTCTTAAAAAGAGAAAAAATAGCCATATAAAAATCGCTAAAGCAAATCTATATAAAGGTATATTTAAAAATTTTATATTAATTATATCAATAATTTGTTGCAACTTAAAATCCTCTAAACAAATATAGGTGTTCATTCTACCAAAAAAGTGTTTGATTATCCCTAAAATACAAAAAATTAATTTTTGAGCTTTTTTAAAAAGATATTTTCTTAAGATATTTTTATGATATTTTTATGTATAATTTATAAAACTAAAGGAGAAATATATCATGGATATGTCAGATATTTTACAAATAGGTGTCAAGCTGTTTAAAAATAGTATTGGTGATCATGCAAATAGCATTGATGACAACTCATTAATGAGTGCTTTAGGAGGACTTTTAGGAAGTGGCAATGGTGCTCCAA
>JALVXV010000184.1 GCA_027038235.1 Campylobacterales bacterium
CACCTCCATGCAAGGCTCTATTTGAAAGTGCAAGCATTGCTGAGTCAAAAGCACTATAAACTCCTGTGGCTATCTTCATAGCACAAGATGCCTTTGCACCATCACAAATAACACCTGAAATATTTCCTAAAGAGTTTGTTATAGCCATTGATATAGTTTTATAATCGCCCCCTTGAAGATATGCTAAAGCTCCGCTTACCGCACTTGTTGCACAAATAACCCCACAAAAAGCTGAAAGTCTTCCTATGCTTGACTTTAAGTGTATAGTTGCAAGGTGTGAGAAGAGGAGTGCTCTTATGAGTTTTTCTTTTGGGATGTTTTGATCTTTACAATATTTGATGATAGGTAGTGATGCCGCCATGCCTTGGTTGCCGCTGCCGCTTGTAGTCATGACAGGAAGTGAACAACCGCTCATCCTAGCATCTCCTCCTGCTGAAGCAAAACTTGCACATCTATTTCGCTGGTCATCTCCATAAAGCCCTTTTTGTATATTTTTATTTATCATACAACCTATATTTACCCCATACTCTCCATCAAGTCCGGCTTGGGCAATAGTGCTATTTTTTTCTATAACTTGTTCAAAAAGATTTTGTATCAATTTTATATCAATACTGTTTGCTAATTCAAATATACCCTTTATACTTAATTTTTCACGATCCTCTTTGGGTGAGTTAAACTCAATATCATTACAAGCTTGTAAAAGTAAATTTTCTCCATTTTTTTCTATTTTGGTTATATTTGTATGAAAATGCTTTATCTCTACTGTTGCTGACTCTTCATCAAAAAAAACAATAGCTTTTGCATATAATGCAATATCTGTATCTTGATGTATAACTTTTATACGGTTTTGTTTGAGATAATTTTCAACATCATTTAGTTCATCCTCTTTTACATCGGCTATCACCATTAGCTCTTTTGAAGCATCGCCTTTTAAAGTACCCATAGCACATGCCGCTTCAATTCCAACTAAACCGTTAGAGTTTGGGATGGCGACTGATTTTACATTTTTTATCATATTTCCTGAAACATATATATCTATATGTTTTGGAATTTTACCTAAAATTTCTCTAGCTTTAGCACACACATAAGCTAATGCGATAGGCTCAGTGCAACCTTGGGCAGGAACTATCTCTTCTTGGAGGATTTTTAAGACTCTTTGAGTGTTCATAATATCACCTTTTATCTAAAAGTAGGTAAATTATAGCATTATTTATCTATATTTTACACAAAAAGGTATATACTAAAAGAAAAAAGGTTTTGTAATGAAATATCCAAATTTTCCGAAAGATTGCAAGTCAATGCTTTGTAAATATTTAACAAAAGAGGTTTTTGAAGAGTTAAAAGATAGAAAAACTCCAAATGGTTTTACTCTTGAAATGGCTATCAATTCAGGAGTGAAAAATCCAGATAGTTCTATAGGAGTATATGCTGGAGATAAAGAGTCTTATGAAGTATTTGATCTTTTGTTTGATCCTATTATCAAAGAGTATCATGGATTTGGTAAAAATGAAAAACATATAAGTGATTTTGACTACGATAAGCTTGATATAGATAATCCTGATAAAAATGGGGAGTTTATACTCTCTACTCGTATAAGAGTAGGAAGAAATTTAGATGGATTTCCTCTTGGAACTATCATTTCAAAAGAGCAAAGAGATGAGGTTGAAAAGATTGTAAGCAATGCATTAAAATCTTTCAAAGGCGATTTGCAAGGAGAGTATTTTCCTCTAAAAGGTATGACATCTGCCGTTCAAGAAAAGCTTATAAAAGAGCACTTTTTATTTAAAGAGGGTGATAGATTTTTAGAAGCTGCGGGACTCAATAGAGATTGGCCTGAGGGTAGGGGAATATTTCACAATAAGAAAAAAACATTTTTAGTTTGGATAAATGAGGAGGATGAACTTCGTATCATTTCAATGCAACAAGGCGGAGATATAAAAGAGGTCTTTATAAGGCTTGTAAATGCTGTAAATGAGCTTGAAAAGGATATGAAATTTTTAAAAAGTGATCATTTAGGATATATTACATCTTGCCCTACCAATTTAGGAACTGCCCTAAGAGCAAGTGTTCATATAAAACTACCTAAACTTTCACAAGATAAAGAGCTTTTTAAAGATATAACTGATAAATTTCACTTGCAAATCAGAGGAGTTCATGGAGAACACTCAGAAAGTGAGGGAGGAATCTTTGATATAAGCAATAGACGAAGACTAGGTATCAGCGAAGTAGAGTGTGTAAAAGATTTGTATAATGGGGTAAAAGAGTTGATAAAAGTTGAAAAGTCTCTTTA
>JALVXV010000185.1 GCA_027038235.1 Campylobacterales bacterium
CAATGATTTTATTGTAAATTTGGGTGAATTACTTTTGGTTTTTGCAAAAAACCAAAGATTATTGGTGGCAATATGACTACTGAACTTATACTTTCAGGAACCATTATCTTTCTCTTGGCAGTTGGGATACCTATCTTGTTCATAGCTACAAAAAATTTAGGTCCAAAAAATCCAAATATAAAAAATAAAAACTTAACTTACGAAAGCGGAGTTTGTACTCCTGTTGGGGATATAAGCTCAAGACATAATGTTAGATTTTATCTAGTTGCAATTTTGTTTATCATTTTTGATGTAGAGATTATATTTTTATTTCCATGGGCTGTTAATGTAAGAGAGCTTGGGGTTTTGGGTTTGGTTGAGATATTTTTATTTCTCTTTTTACTTGTTGCAGGACTTATTTATGTCTATATGAAAAGGGCTTTAAAATGGCAGTAGGGGCAGAGGCTATATTTGGTGATAGTGTTATTACTACTAAGCTTGATAGTGCAATAAATTGGGCTAGAGAGTCCTCTTTGTGGCCATATATCTTTGGGACAGCATGTTGTGCGATAGAGTTTATGAGTGTTGCCTCTTCAAAGTATGATATATCAAGATTTGGAGCAGAGGTTGTTAGGTTTGTTCCAAAACAAGCAGATCTTATGATAGTTGCAGGAACCATTAGCTACAAACAAGCTCCTGTGCTAAAGATGATATATGATCAAATTTGTGAGCCAAAGTGGGTTATTAGCATGGGAGCTTGTGCTAGTAGCGGCGGATTTTATGATAACTATACTACAATGCAAGGAATAGATAAGATAATTCCAGTTGATGTATATCTTGCAGGATGTCCACCAAGACCAGAGGCTATACTTGATGGGATTATGCAGATACAAAAGATGAGTCAAGATGAATCGATACTAAAAGATAGAGTAAAAAATTTCAAAGGCTTACTTGATGCTTGAAAATTTTGCAAAAGAGGGTGATAGGTATATTATACCTCCCAAAGAGTTAAAAACTATTGTAGAGCATTTAAAGTATGAGTTGGATTATACCTTTTTTGTAGATTTGAGTGTGGTTGATTATTTAAACTATATAGAGAGGAAAAAAAGTAGATTTGCCCTTTTTTATATATTTAGAAGGAGTGATTTTAAAAGTACGATCATCCTAAAAAGTTATCTTGAAAATGAGTTGAGTATTGATAGTATAAGTGATATATATGATGGTGCAAATTGGGCTGAGAGAGAGGCTTATGATCAGTATGGTATAACCTTTGTTGGACATCACAACTTAAAAAGGATATTAAATCACAAGGACTTTATAGGGCATCCCTTAAGAAAAGATTACCCCATTTCAAAAGCCCAACTCTGTACAAAAACTGATGATTTGATGGATGAAATGAAAAAAAAGCTACATCTTAGAGGGTATGATGATAAAGAGGATTTGACATTTTTAAATTTAGGACCTGCTCATCCTGCTAGTCATGGAACCATAAGAACTTTTGTAGCTCTTAAGGATGAAAAGATTGTTAGTGCTGTTAGTGAGATAGGCTATCTTCATAGAGGTTTTGAAAAATCATGCGAAAATCATAAATATAACCAAATCATCCCCTATACTGATAGATTAAACTATTGTTCTGCTATATTAAATAATATCGCTTTCGCAGATGCTATAGAGAGGATGTTAGATATTGAGATTCCAGATAGAGCTAAATTTATAAGAGTTATAATAGGTGAACTATCTCGCATAATTGACCATCTTGTCTGTCTTGCAGCAGCTCTTGTGGATATGGGTGCTCTTACAAATTATTGGTATCTTTATAATCCTAGAGAGAGGGTCTATGATCTTCTCTCAAAGCTTACAGGAGCTAGACTTACCAATACCTACACAAGAGTAGGGGGAGTTAAGTGGGATCTTTATGATGGATTTGAAGATGATTTAAATCTCTGTTTAAAGGATATATTAAAAGGGGTTGATGACTCTTTAAAGCTAGTTGCTCACAATAAGATATTTTTAGATAGAACTCAAAATGTCGGCATTTTACATAAAGAGGATGCTCTAAGTTATGGCATAAGTGGACCAAATCTAAGAGCAAGTGGAGTAGCTTATGACTTAAGAGTAGCTAAACCCTACTACTACTACGATACATTTGATTTTGAAGTGCCTGTTGGAAGTGTGGGTGATATATATGATAGACTTATGGTAAGATTTGAGGAGATATATCAAAGTATCTCTATCATCAAACAGGCTATGAAAAGATTGCCAAGCGGAGAGATAGCAGTC
>JALVXV010000186.1 GCA_027038235.1 Campylobacterales bacterium
TTCAAGCTCTACTATTGCCAAAAGTTTATGGCAATATCATATTTTTAGGACTTTTTGCCTCATCTTTGGCATTTTTATTTTATAAAAAAGGGGTAGAGATCATAGGCTCGGTCAAATCAACCAACTATATCTATCTAGTACCGCTTCTAACAGCAATAACTGGTATCATTATATTAAATGAAAAATTGACTCTCAAGATGATAATAGGAGGAGCCTTGATACTTTTAGGTCTTTATATCTCACAAAAAAGAGTCAAAAAAGAGCCACTATAAAGCCTTTTTAAACTCTTTTATATCATCAAAAAACTCTATCTTTTTTATCTTAAGATTATCAAGTGTTACTACCATGATCTTATCTCTATTTTTTTCATCTATAAATTTTGCTGAATCTTTTGTATCAAATATAAGCCATATTGGATATTTGTGCTCTTGCAAGTCTGATTTTGCAAACATTTTATATATGATTGAAGGCATACCAGAAACATCTGCTACAAAGATATAGTGATGTTTTTTTAGATAATCAATGGGTTTAGTATTGAAATACTCTCTTACAGTATGCCCAGACTTTTTAGCAAATACAAAGATAATTTTTTTAGTATCTGATTTTAATGTGTGAGGCTTCTCAAACTGATCACTTAAGGTAAAAGGCTTTAAAGTGTTGCCTACCTTCAAAAGAGATTTTACATCTGTTGGTCTATTGGAGCATCCAACAAATAAAAAAGCTAAAAGAGTGATCAAGGATAAAAAGAACTTTCTCATCTGCTCTCCTATAAACCCAAATTGTGCAATAGATTTTACTGCATTAATACTCATTTTTAAACTCTAATGCAAATTTGGGATAAATTTTCCCCAAATATTATCTAAGATACTATAAATTTAAGATAAATCGTTAAAACTCTCTAAGAGTCTCTTGGATACCTTTGTGTATCTCATACCAAAAACTCATTGCTGCCTCTTTTTTATCCTTTTTGAAAAAATTAAGCCACTTTATAAGCTCTTTATCATTGCTACCTTCTACTATATGTTTTCTTTCTAAAAAGGTATATATCATATCTATATTTCTTTGGGACTCCCAAAATATTGAAGAGTTTCTTCCGCCTATTCTATTTGCAGTATCGTTTATGCTCTTTAGATACTGCTCTTTTAGGCCATATAAAGAGCCCATTACTTCGGGCATCATCTCCTCTGCCCATTTTCTGTGAAATCTACATATCCCAATATTATCTAGTATCAATTCACCACCCAATCTTTGAGCATTTTTTCGTCCTAATTCTCTAGGCTCTATAAAATCAGATCCATAGTACATATAGTATTTGCCCATTATTGGCATAGGAGAGAGTACACCTGGTGTCCAATACTGATTTGGTACCATCCACCCCTTTCTAGCATATCCACTATAAACAAAAGAGTCCAATACTCTCTTACCCTTCTTTCTTGAAATATCTTGTGCAAACTTTCTAACACCCTCGCTAAAATCCAATATACCTCTTTTTTGTATAATAGAATCAAGTAAAGCCACTCCTATATTGGCATTGTGCATTGAGGAGCTTACTACATCAAACTCTTTTAGATCAAAAATTGGTACATCTTCAACCCCTAACTCTTTCGGAGTTAAATCACCCTTGACTAAACACTCCATTAACCATGATAAAGTACCACCGATAGAGATAGCATCAAACCCATACATATCGGCTTTGTGATTTAGTTTCTCTGCTGCTCTTTGGTCAAATATGCCCGAAAGTGGCCCCATAGTCTGATATGGTTCATAATCTTTTTTATATTTATCTTTCATCTTTTTGCAGATAGCCACACAAGGCTCTCCACAATTTTTTGAATTTTTTGTTTTGATACTCTCCTCATTAAACTGTTTTAGATAGTGATTTAGTATAAATTTATCATGTATCTCTAGCCTTTCATCCTCGCTCATATATATACTTCTATAGTTGAAAGATAGCATACTTCCTTTCAAAGAGGCATAATTTACTCCAAATGTTCCACCTGTTTCAAAGTTGTCATCAAAACGATACTTTGTAGTAGCTTCCAAATCTTTAGTGGAGAGTTTCATGTTATATTTATTGTAAAACCATTTATCAGCTACTTTTCTATCTCGAAAATCATCATCTATAAAGGTTCCCCCATAAATGATACCAGCGATTCCATGCTCTTGTAGCATTTTGCTGCCAAATCCACCTCGTCCTGCCCAAGTATCTACAAAGGTAACTTGACCCTTTTTTATAGGAGCAGAACA
>JALVXV010000187.1 GCA_027038235.1 Campylobacterales bacterium
CAAAAATTGGGTTAAAAAATTATCAATTCTATGAGACAACAAATCCCATAGAGTTACCTTCTGAAAAACTTCCTTTTAACTCTCTTTGAATGCTACTTTGAAACTCTTCCATTGTAAAAATTGGTTCATCCTTGATAGCTATATTTAAAGCTGTATTTTTGATGATGAGCTTTATCTGTCCCCCTGTTAGAGGATATTTAGCTAATGCCTCTATAGAAAAATTCTCTTCATAAAGAGCATTTTCAGGCAGATAGTTTCTAAACAGTAGAACTCTTTGAGAAAAGTCAGGTTTTTTAAACTCTATTTTATAGTCAAATCTTCTTGAAAAGGCAGGATCTATATTTTCAAGTAGATTTGTTGTTGCTATTAAAACTCCATTAAAGTTTTCAATCTGCTCTAAAAAGATATTTTGCATTTGGTTATGCATTTTATCAGCACTATGCAGACTTTGGCTTGTTCTACTACTTAAAAATTGATCAGCTTCATTCAAAAGAAGTACAGGAGAGCTTTTTGTCTTGTTTGACAAGTCATAATATGTATCAAAAATCTTTCTTACATTTTTTTCACTCTCTCCTACATATTGGGAGAGTATTTTTGAGCAATCAAAATTAAGTACACTCTTTTTAAGAGATTTTGACAAAGAGAGAGCTGTCATTGTTTTTCCAGTACCCGGAGGCCCATAAAAGATGATCCTTGTATCAAGTCCTCTTTTTCTATCTACTACCCCCCACTCTTTAAGTCTTGAGAGTACCTTTTTATCCATTCTTTTTAAAAGGTTGTTTAAAATCTTAGCTGTTTTTGGATGTAAAACAACATCATCAAGTGTAGTTTTTGGTTCAATTAATTCAAAAATATCTTGCTCTTTTATAAGCATACCAAGTTTTATCTTTTTCTCTTTTTTCTCTTTTAGTGGTCTCATTATCTTGTGAATTATATCCTCAGATATATAAAAACTTCTAGTAACTCCTCCAAATGCTGTTAACATCTCTTCAAAATCAACTAAAGAGTTTTCTATCAATTTTGACCCCTCTTCTAAAAGAGCTCTATTTTTTATCTTCTCATACTCATCTTCACTTATAAGCTCTATAAGAGTATTCATATCTCTTAAAGTCTCTATCTCAGAGCTATACTCCTCTTTTAAAAGTGCTAAAAATATGGTTTTCTCTTTTTCGCTTAAATCAAACTCCTTAAATATCTCCTCTACTGTTAAGTTGCATTCACTTTTTGAGACTCTTTTTAAGATAATATCTTCAAACTGTTTAAGCCTTGTTTTGAGTGAGTTGATATTTGGAGAATCCTCTTTAAAACTATTTCTAAAATTTGAGAGTTTTTGATACATCTCTATCTTTAAAAATTGATCCTTAAGATACTCCAAATGATCTTTATATGGCTCCTCTTTTGGTAGCTTAATATCATAACTATCATCCTCAAGAAGTTTCAAAAAGGTAGGACTAAGCGATATGCTAGAGTGAAGTAGTTCAAGATTTGATAACTCCTTTGTTTTTTGATTTATTAGTGTATTTCTTGTAAGCCATCCCAATTCCAATAGATTTTTAATGATACAAATCTTTTTTATATGTTTATAATCCTCAAGAGAGTATATCTCTTGTAAAAGCGATGAAACTGTAATCTCTTCAACACCTTTTATATATCTTTTGGTTAAATTTTGAAGGATTATTGCCTCTTCTAAAGAGCATTTAAGCTCTGAAAATATTGTTGACTTTGATACATCCTTACTCTCTAAAAAATTTATCAAATTTTTCAAGCCAATTTCCTAATATAAATTTAACTAATATTATATTACAATTATGCTTAAGGATAGAAAAAGGAAAAGTATGGAATATATGATCAAGATGAACAATGTTAGTAAATATTATGGCTCATTTCAAGCACTTAAAGATATAAACTTTAAAGTTAAAAAGGGCGAGGTGGTTGTAGTATGTGGACCAAGCGGTAGCGGTAAATCAACCCTTATAAGATGTATAAACAAGCTTGAAGATATAGATGAGGGTGAGATAATCGTAGATGGAATAAATCTAAATGGTAAAAAGGTAAATGTAAATAAGATAAGAGAAGAAGCTGGTATGGTTTTTCAACACTTTAACCTTTTTCCACATCTTAGTATCATTGAAAATATCATGATTGCACCTATGAAGGTAAGAAAAATTCCAAAAGAGGAGGCTCAAAAACTTGCTATGGAGCTACTTGAAAGAGTAAAGATACCTCACCAAGCTAACAAATATCCAA
>JALVXV010000188.1 GCA_027038235.1 Campylobacterales bacterium
TTCTTTAAATATTCACATATTTTTACCAGTTCATATCTTTTCATGCTTTTATTGTACCATTATGCTTCTGTACAATAGGTAAAGAATTATTTATCGTATGGAGTTACCTCTATCCAACCATCTACTTTTCTCTCTATTACTTCAGCAATACCAGCTTGAACATAGCTAACATCATCTATAAATTCTTTTTTGCTCCAATGCATAGTTTGCATTGTATTTTTACAAACTACAAATTCAACATCATACTCTATGAGAGATTTTATTCTTAAAAGGGTATTTTTATCATAATCTTTCCTTAATACTCTAATCCCTTGCCCATAGGCAACAACAGCTACTTTTAAAGTATCGCTTGGATACTCCTTTAATACATTATAAATTGCTCCTAGGGTGTGATTTACTACTTTTAGATCAGAAGTGTTTAATCTTATAAGCCAGAGTCTTGGTTTTTCAAAAGAAGGAGCAGGAGAGCTAAAGTGCATTTTAGCAAAAATTAGTATCGGTAACAGCAATAAAAAAAAGATACTTTTTCTCATAAATTTTCCTCATTTTGCAATATTTCAATGCTCATTTTTTTTGATATTTTTCCACCTTTGATAATTTTGCAATATACACCTCTATGATTTTTTACCAACTTAGGAACCTGCTTATCAAAATATGCTAAATGTGAACAAAGAGTACACTTTTGAGTAATTTCTAAAGTAGTTTCACCAATTTTTAATATTGTTGAAGTGTTAAACTCCATTATATTAAAATCAACAAGTATATTTTCTCCTAAGCTCCCATATTGAAGTATTATGCCACTCTCTTTTAATATATCATATGCAATTTTTGGAACAATTAAAACTACTTGATTTAATCTATCTCCAGCAAATTTATCATCTTTTATGCCATAGTTTTCAATCAACTCTATCTCATCTCTTTTTTGCCTAACTTTCTCTTTTGAATTTATCGGTGCTACAAATAAATCTAGTACTCTCATTTTTTATCTATACTCTCCTTTAAAAAAGTCATAAAATCCTCTTTGCTCCAACTACCTGGTAGCTTATTTATAAGCTTTTTATCTGCATTTATGATAAAAAAACTAGGGGTAATTTTTTTATAATGCTTTTCTACTCCAAAGGGTAGTTTTTGCTTATCAACATTTACTTCAACTAAAATAAAATCTTTTATTATTAAATTTTGTATCTCTTTATCGCTAAAAACCTCTCTATCCATTTTTTTACAAAACCAACAATTAGGGCTAGTTGCTTTTACAATGATAAGCTTATTCTCTTTTTTTGCCTTTTGTAAAATTTTTTGTGTATCATCAAGACTATCTAGTACAATCTTTTTAAATTTTAATTTTTTTACTCTCTCTTTTTCATAACCCATAAAAAAATCTGTCAAATCAGAGATCTCTTTTTCGCTAACTTCTCCTTTTAAGCTTCTTTTTTTGTCATAATATTTTAATATATATGGATCGCAGATGCTATTTTCTTTGTTAGGATAAAATAAGGTATCTTTTAAATACTCTTCAATCTCTACCTCTCTAAACTCATCACCCTCTTCACCAATCTTTTTAGGACCTCTTATAATTGCATAAACAAGCATATTTACTGTTGGTGCTTTTAGTTTAAGGACTTTATTTTGATGAAGAAAAAAATTATTTTTCAATATCTTTGCATCTATAAAACCCTCATGACAGGATGAGCACTTCTTGTTAAATATCTTTTTCCCATCTATATAGTTTGCCATTAGTGTCAATGTTAAAACTTGCAAAAGAATAATTTTTTTAATCATTATAACCCTTTATATCAAAGCAAAAGGGGTTAAATCCCTTTTGCCTTAACAATTTGCAATACCAAGATTGCCTTTAACCCCTATGATATCAGGAGTATCAACTTTAAAACCTTTATCTATATGTTTTATATTTTTAAGATATGTTTCAACTGTTTCCCATACCGGTTCTCCTGGAGATTTGGAGCCGACAGTTGACCACCCTGCAACTTTGTATTTTTTGGTCGCTTCTATCTTTTTACCATTGGTAAGCTGGAGATTTGTTATCCTGTTTCCTATGCTCTTTGTAGGATCGATTGTATAAGACAATCCTCCTGTTCTTACCATATCGCCGCCTTGTTGATAGTAAGGGTCCTTGTTGAAAAGGTTGTCGGCAACATCTTCAAGGATAGCTTTTATGGTTTTACCATCCATCTCTCTTAGATAAGTTTCCGGATAAGTCATGGCTGTTTGGGTTGAAA
>JALVXV010000189.1 GCA_027038235.1 Campylobacterales bacterium
AATTTAGCAAAAAAGAGTTTCAAATCTCAAAGATATGGCCTATCATATCTAAAGGAGTATCTATCTATAGATACAGGAGAACACCATAGAGCCTATGCCGATGCTCTAAGTGCATTAAAAATCTTTGAAATATCTCTAAAAAATATACCAAACGAGATAGAAACCACAGAGGATTTGATAGAGTTTTCCAACCCACCAAAAAGAAAAAGAGTAAAGGGCACCTCCAATAATAGGTGATACCCTAAAGATAAACTAAAACCCAAAATCCAATATCTTGGGTTTTAGTAGAGATATTTTAGTGGTGTGATTTTAAGATGAGTACTGTCATCTTTAGATTTATCCATAAAAACTGGATAAACTGCCAAATGATACATGTTCTCATAAATACCGTAAATTTTGATGGAACTGGTGTATAATCATTTTGTGTATATTGCTCTATTTTTCTCATAAATTTCTCCTTTTATTTTTATTCAGGTATGATTGTCCACAAAGGCTTAAGCTTTGCTTTCCAGATAAATGCATGGTGAAGTAAATGTTTTACCCAGTGTGCTGCTAGACCAATTGTACCAAAAGTTCCATTTAAATCTCTTCCATACTCATACTTTTCATAATCAGGAATGATAGGATACATTGTCATTGCCGCAGCCGTTCCACTAAATAGACCCTTACCTGCACTTGCTACACAAGCTGCACCCATCTCTGACATACAAGCTGTATGTGTAGGTGTATCAGATCTACCCTCAATCATATCTCTAATACTCCCAGCAACTGCTTTGCCCATCATAGCACTTGGCATACCTGTTCTTGGAGGAGTAGGATTTATTGGAGTTCCATTTGGAGAACTCATAGGCTTACTTATCAAGTGTGGAGGTGCAAATGCAATACCTACTGCAAACATATTTTTATAATCAGGATTTTGTAAAGTTCTAGGCCAATCATTTGGAGACCAATTTTCAAACCCTTTAGGACCACTTGCATAATCAGCATCTACTTTCATAAATCCAGCAGGATTAAAAACTTTTGAGGTTATATCCTCTCCAGCCTTATCATAAGCTTTCATCCCAGCCCCTGCAAATGGAGGAATAAGCATAGCAAAATCAAATGTCTCTTCATGCATACTTCCATCAAGTCTCTCATAATGAACTCTATCTTTTTCTACTTTGTTTACATGGGCTCTTGTGATCCATTTTACAGATCTCTCAGTATATAGTGACTCAGCAAATACCTTTCCACTAGTTATATAGCCACCCCTTTTTATATGCATACCACCCACACCAAAGTCACCAAGTTCATACTCATTTGATATGTAAGTTACAGTTGCTTTATCTCTTACTCCCTCCTCTCTTAGCTTGTGATCAACATTAAAGGTATATTCAAATGCTGCACCTTGACAAGTACACATTCCATGACCTACACCTATGAGGAACTTTTTATGTTCACCCTTTTTCATCTGCTCTATAACTTTTTCAAGCTCATTTGCTGCATGTGCTGCATGAGTAGCACTACAAACAGAGACTGTATTTTCTCCGGGTTGACCTTTACCATTTCCAAGACCAGGAGTAGCATCAAAGTTAAGCTTTGGTCCTGTTGCATTGATAAGATAGTCATATGTAACTCTCTCTTGCTCTCCTGCTTTATTTGGATCAGTATATTCTATCGTTACATAGGGTTTTGCCTCCTCTTTACCACCCTCAGGGTGGATTGAGAGTGCTTTTGCTTGTCTATAATCAATCCCAGCTTTTTGATATACAGGAGCCAACTCAAATACAACATCTTCAACTGTCATATCTCCAGTTCCAACCCATATATTTGAAGGTATCCAATTCCATTTTGCATTTGGTGTAACAACTACAACCTCATGCTTACTTCCTATCCATTTTGCTAAAAATGTAGCGGCTGTATGTCCTGAAACACCGCCACCAAGTACAACTACTCTCGCCATATGCTCTCCTTAATTTAAACTTCAAAAGGTTATTTTATAGATTAAACCTAAGTTTAGTATTGTTTTGTGTATGTGTATTATAACATTTTTTTATTAAAATACTATTATTTATTGCTATTATTTTTTGATATTTATTATAATAAATTTTTATATATAGCTATTTTTATATTCTATATATCTTTTTGCTGCACTATAGAGTTCTTTGACTTCTTTGTCATTTAGTGTTTTTACTACTTTTGCAGGAGAGCCAATGATAAGGCTTCTTGT
>JALVXV010000190.1 GCA_027038235.1 Campylobacterales bacterium
TAAGAGCTGGAATAGCCTTTTTTATAGGTTTTATTTTGACACTTTATCTTATGCCAAAATTTATCAAATGGGCAATGTCTCAAAAGTTAAATCAACCCATTTTTGATCTTGCTCCTGGAAGCCATCAAAAAAAGGGTGGTACCCCTACAATGGGAGGGGTAGTCTTCGTCTTTTCAACTCTTTTTGCTACACTTTTAAGTATCAAACTTACAAATATATATGCTATCATAGGCATACTTTCTATACTACTTTTTGCACTTATTGGAGCCAAAGATGATATATCAAAGATAGTAGGCAAAACTAATGAATCTGGACTTAAACCTAGGACAAAATTTATACTGCAAACTGTTTTTTCTTTTATAATATCATCACTACTCTATTTTTTAACAGATATTAACCATAGCTTTTATATACCATTTTATAAATATCCACTTTTTGATATGTCTTTTTTTGCGATATTTTTTTGGATGCTTGTTATCATCTCTACAAGTAATGCAGTCAATCTTACTGATGGCTTAGATGGACTTGCTACAGTACCATCTATATTTAGCTTTTTAAGTCTTGGGGCTTTTGTATATATAAGTGGTAATGCAATTTTAAGTAGCCACTTTTTACTTCCAAAATTTAGCGGTGTAGGTGAAGTCTCTATCATAGCAGCGGCCTTTATAGGTTCCCTTATAGGTTTTTTATGGTACAACTGCCATCCTGCAGAAATTTTCATGGGAGATAGCGGAAGTTTAAGCATCGGAGCTTTTATGGGCTATATGGCTATCATTTCAAAAAATGAGATACTGCTTATTATCATAGGTTTTATCTTTGTGCTTGAAACACTTTCAGTAATTATTCAAGTAGGAAGTTTTAAAACTAGAAAAAAGAGGATATTTCATATGGCACCGCTACACCACCATTTTGAGATACATGGTTGGGCTGAGAGCAAGATAATAGTTAGATTTTGGATCATTGCACTCATTTCAAATATAATAGCTCTTATAACTATCAAAATAAGGTAGGATATGAGAAAAATTTCACTTTTTGGTTATGGAAAAACGACAAAAGCCATAGCAAATAGAGTAAAAAATTGTCAAATATTTGATGATAGTGTTGAAAAAACCATACAAAAAGATGGACATAACATATATCCATCATCACAATTTAATCCACAAGAAAGTTCTCTTGAGATACCAAGTCCTGGTATTCCTCCATATAATAATATGATAAAAAGAGCTAAAAATCTTGTAAGCGATTATGACTTTTTTTTGGGAGATAGAAATGAACAATTTTCTATCTGGATAAGCGGAACAAATGGTAAAACAACTACAACAAAGATGTTAGGACACCTACTTAAAGATAGGGGTGGAATTATAGGTGGCAATGTAGGTATGCCTTTAGCAGAACTTAAAAATGGCTATATATACATTCTTGAGACTAGCTCATATACCTTGCACTATACCAATATAGCAAAACCAAACATCTATCTACTTTTACCACTTAGTGATGATCATGTAAACTGGCATGGAAGTTTTAAAGAGTATGAAAATGCAAAGTTAAAACCTTTAAAATTTTTAAAAGAGGGAGAAGTTGCTATCTTGCCAGAAGAGTACAAAGATATTAAAACAGATGGGTATAAAATAACATACAAAGATGGAAAAGATTTAGCACAATATTTTGGTATAGATTTTAAAAGGGTAAACTTCCAAGAGCCTTTTTTACTTGATGCTATCATGGCTTTAGGAGTTACTAAGATCCTTTTTGATGAAATAGATTATAAGATGATAAACTCTTTTAAGATTGACCCTCATAGACTTGAAGAGATAAGAGATAAAAGAGATAGACTTTGGGTAAATGACTCAAAAGGGACAAATATCCATGCAACTATACAAGCTATAAAGAGATATGAAGATAAAAGGATATATCTCATACTTGGAGGCGACGACAAAGGGGCTGATTTAGAACCACTTTTTAAGGAGTTAGAAAGATTAAATCTCACAATTTATGCGACAGGAAGCAATAAAGATAAGATAGCTAAGCTATCTAAAAAGATAAAAAAAGATGTCAAAAAATTCAATAATATACAAGATATAGTAAATGATATTGATAAATTTTTACAAATAGATGAAGTAGCTCTACTATCCCCTGCTGCATCAAGCTTAGATCAATATTCATCATATAAAGAAAGGGGGGAGCTTTTTAAAAAAAGTATCT
>JALVXV010000191.1 GCA_027038235.1 Campylobacterales bacterium
AACTTATAGCCTTTTAAAAAAGTTTCGACTTAACACCATGTAGATAAGCCTTCAACTTTTTTAAAAGCCTCTAATCTTCAAGCATAAGCACTACTACAACAAACTCTATTGCAAAATTTGGGTTTATGAGATAGTGATAAAGGCATAAAGAAAAAATAGTAGCTTTCTTCTCTTTACTCCTTTACTCCTATCTCCCTTTACTCCTAAACCAAAGGCTTTTGGTTCTAAGATTTATTATGCTATAATGTATATATGAAAAATATATTGATAATAGCAGATGGTATTGTAGCAAAACATTTTTTAGAAAGAGTTTGTAATGACACTACAGCAGACAATAACTATAGTGTTGTTTATTATGATGATAAGACTATTGCTAATATAAAAACAAAACAGATAAAACTTCACAAATTTGACCCTACAAGTTTTGCAAAACTTAGATCTGTTTTTAGAGATAGCATAGTAGAGGTATTTATAATAGTCAAGAAGAGATTTGATGCGATTGAGAGCTATAAAAATATAAGGCTTTTGAGTAAAGATATACATGTTGTTATGCTAGATAAGTGGCATATAGACTCAGATGATGCCAACCTCTCTTTGGTAGATGCAAATGAGGTACTTTCATCAAGACTTTTTGACTTTTTGCCAAATGTTTCAGTCATAGCCCAATATGTTGGACTTGGAATAGGTGAAATAATGGAGATAGATGTACCTTTTGGAAGCTCCTATGTCTATAGACATATCTCAAGTATCAAACAGAAAAATTGGAGAATTTCAGCTATTTATCGTGCAAATAGTATGATTTTGCCAAAGCCATCAACTATGATATATCCAAATGATATACTTTTGGTTATAGGAGATCCCAATATATTGCAAAGTGTAAATATAAGTATAAAGCAAGAGTTTGGCTCTTTTCCAGCTCCTTATGGCAAAAATATATATCTTCTTGTAGATATGGCAAAAAGTAGCTCTAGTGAGATAGAGAGGATGTTAAATAGTGCACTTTTACTCCATGCAAGACTAAATAACAATAAATTCATTATCAAAATAATAAATCCAACCTATTCAAAATGTTTTGATAAATTAAAAAGCCATGATAAGGGCTCTACAAGAGTCTTTATAGATTATGAAGTAGATAATTTCAAAAATGCTCTATTTAGAGATTTGGATATTGCAAATATCGGTCTTATGATAGTAGATAATAAAATATTTAAAAGATATAAGAGTGCTTTGTATGATGCAAAAATTCCAATCTTTAAAATAGGTGATTATGATTTTAGTAAGATAAAACAGAGTGTTATACTGCCTGAAGAGGGTACACAGATAGAAAAAATGAGTGCTACAATATTTGATATTTCTGCACAACTTGATTTGGATATAGAGCTATATGATTATGACCCTGAAGAGATGGATATAAATGATGAACTAATAGATCACTTTAAAAATCTAGCTAGTATGTTTAAAAGAAAGGTAAATATAGTAAAACCAAAAAATAATCCACTAAAAGAGTTAGAATCAAGAGAGGATATAATGCAGTTTTTGCCATTTGATAAAAAGGTTAAAAACTCTACAATATTCCTATCGCAATTTAGCAAAAGTTTTCAAAAGCTATACTATAAGCTAAATGATACTTATCAGGTGTTTATTCCCACAACAGAGTAGCAATAAGGAGAGAGATGAATATCAAGATAGAGATAAAAGAGAGAGCAAAAAATTATAAAGTCTATATAAATGAGTTAAAAGATCTTGTGCTAGATAGGAAGGTCGCAATTATTACAAACCCCAAGGTATCTGGACTGCATTTGCAAACACTATTGGAGCAGATAAAAGCAAAAGAGTTGTATATCATAACTGTTGCTGATGGGGAGAGATATAAAACACTTGAAACTGTTTCATATATTCTTGATAGATTAAATGAGCATCAACTTGATAGAAACTCTCAACTTATAGCTTTTGGTGGTGGAGTTATAGGAGATATGACAGGATTTGCAGCATCACTTCATTTAAGAGGTATAGACTTTATCCAAATACCAACAACTCTATTAGCACAAGTAGATGCAAGTGTAGGAGGAAAAACAGGGGTCAATAATAGATTTGGCAAAAATCTAATAGGAGCATTTTATCAGCCTAAAGCTGTCTATTGTGAAACTAAATTTTTAAAAACTCTACAAAGAAGGGAGTTTTCAGCAGGGGTTGCTGAGATA
>JALVXV010000192.1 GCA_027038235.1 Campylobacterales bacterium
TCAAAAAAAGCTCTATTTAATCTTTGAGAAAGTGTCTCTACTCTAAGAGGTTCACTCCCACTTAAAAACTCTTTTGCAGCCTTTAACTCCTCTTTGTTAGCACCACTACTTATAAAATTATCTATCACCTCTTTTACAGACTTTATAGCCTCATCCATTGTATCAGTCTTTGTCTGCAAATAGCCACTAAAATCACTATAGGATTTATTTAGGTTTACTCTTGCATAGGCTGAATAGGCTAACCCTTTTTTTACTCTTATCTCCTCCATAAGTCTGCTACCAAAACCACTAGAACCCAATATAAAGGCTGCCACTTTTGCTTTATATGCATCTTTATCATTTGCTTTTAAAAAAAATGGTGAACCAAAGTAGATATATGCCTGTTTTGTATCTTTTTTGACCACCTTTTGCTCTGCTTTATCACTCGCATTATAAAAACCAACTTTTTTATAACTTCCTACCTCTAGTACAGAGAGGATATCTTTTACCCTTTTTAATGCTACCTTCTCATCTATATCTCCACCTATTACCACCATAGCTCTACTAGTTACAATGTGCCTTTTTATAAACTCTTCTACATCTCTTAGTGAAAGTTTTTCGATACTCTCTTTTGTACCAAGTGAGCTATGCCCAAGTGGTGTATCTTTAAAAAGCAACTTTTTAAGCCCATTTGAGGCGATATAGTCATAATCACTCTGCTTTGATAAGATTGCTCCAATCGTCAATGTTTTAATCTTTTCAAAACTACTTTTAGTCAAGTTGGGATCACTTAAAAGCTCTTTTATCATCTTTGTTAGTAGTTCAAACTTCTCTTTTAGTGAGGTTGCATCGATAACAAAGGTCTCATTTCCATTACTAATACTCAAATTTAATGCATTATCATCAAGAATTTCAGCAAATTTAGTACTCCCAAGTTTTTTTGTACCTTCAGAAAATATTTTAGAAGTAAAACTTGCAAGTCCATATCTATCTCCATCCTCCATAGAGCCACTATTTCTAAAGATTATCTCCATGGATACTACTGGCAAAGAGATATCTCTTTCATATATAACAGGTACTTTTATGCCTGAAACTTCTACCTCTTTTACTACTGCACTCATTAACCATCCTTGTATCAAAAATATTATCAAAATCAATTTTTTCATCATAAACCTTTAACTACTTATAAACCTCTAAGATATTATAAGCTGTATCTCTTTTAGCAGGAGTTGCACCTATATCTTTAATGAGTTTTATCATTTCAGCTTGATTCATTTTATTTGCTACTCCAGCAGCTGAAACTACATTCTCTTCCATCATTGTACTTCCTAAGTCATTTGCTCCAAACATTAAAGCCAACTGCCCTATATAACTCCCCTGTGTTACCCATGAACTTTGGATATTTTTAAAATTGTCAAGATATAAACGACTAACTGCTAAAAGTCTTAGATATCTATTTGATGAGGCTTTGTAAGTTACAATACCCTCTTTTTGAAGTTTAGTATGGTTTGGCTGAAAACTCCACATAATAAATGCTCTAAATCCACCTGTTTGATCTTGAAGCTCTCTTATTCTTCTAAAATGCTCTACTATATCCTCTTCATTGTCAACTGAGCCAAACATCATAGTAGCAGTTGTCTTTAAGCCTACTTCATGAGCAGCTTTGTGTATCTTTATCCACTCATCTGAGCTTAATTTTTTTGGAGCTATTACCTCTCTTACTCTCTCGCTTAATACCTCTGCACCAGCTCCTGGCATACTAAAAAGTCCTTTAGCATGAAGTCTTTGTAAAACCTCTTTATAGCTTATCTTTGAAATTTTAGCTATATAATCTATCTCAACTGCAGAAAAACCATGTATAGTAACATTTGGATAGTGTTTGCAAATCCACTCAACCAACTCCTCATACCACTCTATCTTTAGTTTTGGATGAACTCCTCCTTGAAAGAGTATCTGTGTGCCACCTATATCTATAAGCTCCTCTATCTTCTTTCCTATCTCTTCAAAGCTTAATATATAAGCATCTTTATCTTTTACATGTCTATAAAATGCACAAAATCCACAATCAACCCAGCAGATATTTGTATAGTTTATATTTCTATCGACTATAAATGATACTATATTGTCTGGATGAAGTTCATTTTTCCTTTTTGTAGCCATTTCACCCAACTCTTTAAGATCGCCATATCTTATAAGCTCTATTGCTTCTT
>JALVXV010000193.1 GCA_027038235.1 Campylobacterales bacterium
TTTTTTGCCCTTTATTTAAATTGGTTTCCAATATCTGGACTTCACTCACTTGAACCTAAAAAGGGCATACAGTGGTATATAGACTATGCTTGGCACTTGGTACTTCCTATCTTTGTCATGGTCTTTGGAGGGGTAGGGACACTTAGTATGTATGTAAGAAGCCTTAGTCTTGATATTTTAAAGAGTGATTATATCTTTTTTGCAAAGAGTAGGGGGCTAGATAAAAATACAATCTTTAAAAGATTTATTTTGCCCAATCTCTATCCACCCATTATCACTATACTTGGTCTATCATTGCCCGGAATGATTGGAGGAAGTGTAATTTTAGAATCTATCTTCTCTATAAATGGTATGGGACTTCTGTTTTTTCAAAGTGCAATGAGTAGAGATTACCCAGTTATTATGGGCATTCTTATCATCTCTACCTTTTTGACACTACTTGGAAATATCATAGCAGATTTGCTACTTGTAAAACTCAATCCACACTTTGCAAGAGCAAAAGAGTAATCTATGAGTTAATTTTCTACCTTTTTGATTATTATCTTCCAGCCACCTGTTTTTTCCTCCTCTTTTGATAAAACTTTATGCCCCTCTTTTTCTACTGAGGAGGGAAGATTTTTTATAGCTGAACCATCATCTATATAAAGTTCAAGAATATCCCCATTTTGCATATCAGCCAATACCATCTTTGTCTTTGCAAAATTTATAGGACACTTAATACCTCTAAAATCTTTTTTTATACTTTTCATGCTCTACTCCATCTACTTCAAATCACACTCTTGAGTTTCATACTCAATTAACTCTTTTATGCCATCTTTGCCACATACTCTACACTCTTGATTTTTTTTGATATCTATCTTGTCAAAATCCATTTCTAGTGCATCAAATATAAGGAGCTTATCGCTTAAAAGCTCACCACAACCTGTAAGATACTTTATAGCCTCTGTTGCTTGTATAGTTCCAAGCATTCCAGCTATTGTGCCTAAAACTCCAGCACTTGAACAAGTAGGAGTACTTTCAAGTGGAGGAGGGGAGTCAAAGACACAAGCATAACAGGCTGATTTGCCAGGTAGTATTGTCATACTTTGACCAGTAAATCTCAAAATTCCTCCATGAGAGAAAGGTTTTTTCAAAAGTACACAAGCATCATTTATGAGAAATTTTGTAGCAAAGTTATCTGAACCATCTATGATAAAATCATACTCTTTTATGATATTTTTTATATTATCTTTATTGATAAATGTTTGGTATGTATTTACAGTTATATCTGGGTTGATAGCTAACATCTTCTCTTTAGCTGAGACTACCTTTGGGATACCTATATCTTTTGTAGCATGAATAACCTGTCTTTGAAGATTGCTAAGATCAACCACATCAGCATCTGCTATACCAATAGTGCCAACTCCAGCAGCAGCAAGATATAGAGCAACAGGGCTACCAAGTCCACCGGCACCTATGATGAGAACTTTTGAATTTAAGAGCTTTTTTTGCCCTTTTATACCTATATGTTCTAAGATAATATGTCTAGCATATCTCTCTACTTGTGTATCATTCATCTGCAAATCCTTCTATTAAGCTAAGAGCTATTAGTTACATAAGCTCTAAGCTCTAAGCTCTTAGCTCTTAGCTCTTAGCTCTTAGCTCTTAGCTTTTTATTTTACTCTCCAAAGAGTGATTTTAGTGCATTTAGATCTGTTGTTTTTTCTTGATTGGTTGTATCATCCAAGCTTGGTGTGGCTTGATTTGCTTTTTCTATCAACTCTATCTCATAGCCTGTTAGCATAGAGGCAAGTCTTATATTGATACCGCTTTTGCCTATAGCTTTTGATTTTTGGTCACTTGGAAGTGTTACTATAGCTTTTTTGCCCTCTATCTTTACACTAGAGATAATTGCTGGACTAAGAGCCTTTGTGATATAAATCTCTGGAATACTTGAGTACTCTATACAGTCTATATTTTCATCTTTAAGCTCTTTGCTTACAGCCATTATCCTTATACCTCTTGTACCTACTGTAGCTCCTACGGGATCTATATTTGGGTGATGAGAGCTAAGAGATACTTTTGCTCTTTCTCCGGGTATTCTTGCTACATCATGCACTACAACATTTCCATCTTTTATCTCAGGCACTTCAAGCTCAAGTAGCTTTTCTAAAAATTTTGGAGTAGTTCTTGAAAGCTCTACAATCAT
>JALVXV010000194.1 GCA_027038235.1 Campylobacterales bacterium
ACTCTTTCAAAAGAGGAGGTAAATAAAAAGATAGAGCTATTTTTACAAGAGCTTGGGATCGAAAGAAGTAGTGAAAATAGATTTGGTTTTGATAAAGAGTATATCTTTTACAACCAAAATGATTTTATAGTGCAAAAAGATTTACCATTTTTTCTATCTCCTATCTCATCAGTTGCAAATATCAATATTGAGGCAATAAAATTTGCTTTGCTTGAGGGAGTTCGAGCTTCTAGCTTAGGAGTAAAGGGGTAAAGTATGGCAGATATGAAAAGAGTAGTCATAAAAGTTGGTAGCCATGTCTTAAGTGAAAATAATCGTATCGCGAAAGAGAGAATGCTAAATTTGGTCAAATTTATTTCAGTTTTGCATGATAGATATGAAGTTATACTAGTTAGTTCAGGTGCGGTGGCTGCTGGTTACTCAAAGATAAAACTAGATAAATCTATTGTTCCCAACAGACAAGCCATTGCAGCGGTAGGACAGCCTTTTTTGATGAGGGAGTATCAAAAAAAGTTTGAAAAGTATGATAAACTTACAGCACAATTTTTGCTAACTGCTAGTGATTTTGACTCAAGAAAAAGAACAGAGTTTGCTAAAAATGCTATAGAGGTATGCTTAAAAAACAGAGTCATTCCCATAATAAATGAAAATGATACAACAGCAACAGATGAGCTTCTATTTGGTGATAATGATAGACTCTCAGCCCATGTAACATACTATTTTGATGCTGATATGCTTGTCATACTTTCCGATATAGATGGCTACTATGATAAAGATCCAAGAATAGATAAAGATGCAAAGATAAGAAAAATAGTACATAATATTACAAATGAAGAGACAAATATAGCACTAAATCCAAATGATTTTTTTGCAACTGGTGGGATTGCTACAAAGCTTAAAGCAGCTGACTTTCTCTTAAAAAGAGGCAAAAAGATGTTCTTAGCTGATGGGTTTAAACTTGATGATGCAAAAAGTTTTCTACTTGAGGGTATCCATAAAAGTGGAACTCTATTTTGCAAATAGAGGATAAGGAGATCTCTAAAGTATCAACATAGCATCACCATAGGAGAAAAATTTATACCTCTTTTCTATAGCTATTTGATAAAGTTCTAAAGTTTTTTCTATGCCTATAAAGCTACTAACTAGCATCAAAAGAGTTGATTTTGGCAAGTGAAAATTTGTAAGTAGATGATCTACTCTAATAGGTGGATTTTTTGGATGGATAAATATATCTGCATTTGCTGTAGTTTTTTTACTTCTTATATAGTACTCTATAGTTCTAGCAACTGTCGTGCCGATAGCTAATATATCTTTATGACTATCTATTATATCTTTAGTTTTTTTAGGTATTAAATAAAATTCTGAGTGCATTTTGTGATCAAGTATATTTTCAACCTCTACAGGCTTAAATGTCCCAGCTCCAACATGCAAAGTAAGATATGATATATCATAATTTTTTTGCATATCTTCAAAGAGTTTATCACTAAAATGTAGTGAGGCAGTTGGTGCAGCAACAGCTCCAATATTTTTAGCAAAAAGTGTTTGATAATTTGTCTCATCCTCTTTTGTGTCATCTCTTTTGATATATGGCGGCAAGGGTACATGTCCTATCATCTCAAGTATCTCATTTAACTCTATAAAATTTAACTTTTTAGAGTTCTGATAAAATGTTACTACTCTTGTACCATCTTTATTTAACTTTTCAATCTTCGCGATAAGAGCTTTATCAAAAAAGAGCTTTGCTCCCTCCTTTACCCTCCCTCTTATATAGACTAAAAATGTATCATCTTCCAAAGGGGAGTTTAAAAGTAGCTCTACCCTTCCACCGCTCTGTTTTTTTCCAAAAATTCTAGCTTTTATCACCTTTGTATCATTTAGAATAATTGCAGACTCTTTTGGAATATACTTTAAAATATTATAAAATTTTTCATGTATGATTTTATCTCTTTTTCTATCATATATCAAAAGATTGCAACTATCTTTTGGAATAGATGGGGTTGAGGCTATAAGATGAGATGGTAATTTATAATCATAGCTATTTATATCTAAAGGATTCAAATTTTATTGATTCTCTTCTTCTATATCTTCTTCTTTATTCTCTTCTTCAGGATTGACATACTTTGCAATAAGTATAGAAACTCCATATAAAAGTATAAGAGGACCTGCCATAAGAAATTGAGTAAGAACATCTGGAGGAGTTAGTAGAGCCGATACTGCAAAGATAATCACTATAGCATATCTAAAAAAAGATGTTAATGTTTTATCAGTAACTAGACCTATTTTTGCAAGAAAAAAGGTGATAACAGGCAATTCAAAAGCTAAGCCAAAACCAAATAGCAACTTTGTAAAAAAGCCGACATACTCACCAATACTAGGAAGTGCAGTAAATAGTTTGCCTCCAAAATTCACCAAAAAAGCAAATCCAAAAGGGATAACAACAAAATAGCAAAATGCCGCACCCATTAAAAACATAATAGTAGCAAAAAAGACAAAAGGGAGTATCATCTTTTTTTCATTCTCATAAAGACCGGGTGCTATAAAGAGCCATAGTTGCCAAAATACAATAGGTAAAGAGATGATAAAAGCAGCAAAAAATGATACTTTAAGTGCAGTAAAAAGAGGCTCTTGAACCTTTGTAAAGATAATACTACTAGTTGATGGCAGGACCTCTTTTAGTGGATCTATCATCCATGCTAGAAGTGGTTCCCAAAAGTTAAAACATATAAAAAACATCACAATAATAGTTGCTAAAGAGATACCAAGTCTTTTTCTAAGTTCAGCAATATGTGGCTTTAACTCTTCAAACATTATCACTTTCCTTTGACTTGGATTTTACAGTTTTCTTTTTAGAGAGATCTTTTTTAGAACTTTTTTGCTCTTTTTTACTCTTTTTTTTATCCTCTTTTGCAACTTGTGTTGCCTCTTGAATATTACTATTTAGAAGATCTCCAACACTTGTAGTAGAATTTTTTATATCTTCAAGTTCATCCATATAGACAGAGTGCTTTGCACTTTGTGTAACATCATGCAATCTTTTTTTATACTCTTGGGCCTCTTTTTTAAGCTCTTGCAACTTTAACTCTTGGTCTATATTCTCTTTTGCCTCATTTATAGTCTTTTTAAACATATTAAAAAATTTTGCTATCTTTACCATAGCTTCTGGAAGTTTTTCAGGACCTAGAAAAATAATTCCTATGACTAAAATGATCAAAATCTCAGAAAAACCCATTCCAAACATATATACACCTACTTGTAAAATTTAGGAGCTTATTTTATCGCAATTATGATTAGCCTAAGATAAATAGTGCTATCTCATCACTTAGTAGATACTCAAGATTGTATATTTTGCCATCTTTTTGTACAACCTTTTTCTCATTTATCAATATATCAACTTTTGAGTTTTCCTTTTCATTGAGTATCTCTCTATCAAGTCCTACAAATGATCTAAGAGCTAAGAGAACCTTTTCCTCTTTTAATTCACTCTTTGAAATATGTTCAATATGTTGATAAAGAGGGTCATTGATATATTTTTCTATATCTTTATGTGTATAAAATCTCTTATCCTTTTTAAATCCAACTGCACCCGCTCCGATGCCTATATACTCTCTATGCTCCCAATATCCAACATTATGCTTACAGATATATTTTCCAAAATTTGATACCTCATATCTTGGAAATCCACCATTTTCAATCTCTTTATAAAACCAAATCTCTTCATCAATATCATCTTTGGGATTTTGTTTGGTATCATAAAATTTTGTACCTTTTTCTATAGTTAAAGAGTATGAACTTATGTGATTTATTGGTAAATTTTTTGCTATATTTATATCGCTTTGTAGCAATTTTTTATCATCAACTTTTGTATCAAAAATTAGATCTAAAGAGATATTTTTTATACCCAAAATATGTGCATTTTCTATAGCCTTTATAGCACTCTTTGCACTATGACTTCTCCCTAGATATTTTAACTTTTTATCATTAAAACTTTGAACTCCAAAACTTATCCTATTGACACCAAGCTCTTTTACCTCTCTTATCCAAGATGGTGAGGCACTATTTGGGTTGGCCTCTATGGTTATCTCAATATCTTTATCAAAATATTTTGAAACTTTATCAAAAAAGATCTCATAAAGTTCAGGTGCGATAGTAGAGGGAGTTCCACCACCAATAAAAATCGTCTTTAAAGAGCCCTCTTTGATGTTGTACTTTTTTATTTCAAAATCTAACTGCTTTAAAACTGCCTTGATATAATCCCTTTTATATTCAAATTTATCAACATAGGAGTTAAAAGAGCAGTAAAAACATTTGCTATCACAAAAAGGTATATGAAGATAGAGTAACAAATAAAACCTTAATACTAATTTTGATAAAATTTTATCAAAATATAAATTAAGATAAGACATGAGTGATAAAAAAAAGAGATATAGACCAAATGTAGCAGCTGTTATTTTATCATCTAGGTATCCTCTTGAGAGTGAAATATTTATTGCAAAGAGAAATGATATAAAAGATAGTTGGCAATTTCCCCAAGGTGGAATTGATGAGGGTGAAACACCTAAGATTGCACTTTTTAGGGAGCTAAAAGAGGAGATAGGTACCAATAATTTTGAGATAATAGCAGAGTATCCAAAATGGGTAAGTTATGATTTTCCAAATATCATAGCAAAGAAAATGTATCCATACGATGGTCAAATTCAAAAATATTTTTTAGTAAGACTAAAACCAAAAGCAAAGATAAATATCAAGACAAAGCATCCTGAGTTTGATGATTATAAATTTGTCAAATTTGATGAGATATTTGATTATGTTACATATTTTAAAAGACCTGTTTACAAAGAGGTGTTAAACCACTTTAAAAAAGAGGGATATTTGTAAAATTAGTGATTAGTAATTAGTGATTCGTGATTAGATAATTTATTTGCCTTTGGCAAATAATTACTAGATTAAACTAATCACGAATCACGAATCACGAACTAAAGAGAGGAAGATGTTAATAGTACAAAAGTATGGCGGTACAAGTGTAGGTAGCCTAGAAAGAATTGAAGAGGTAGCAAAAAGAGTTGCTAAGGCAAAAGATGCTGGAAATGATGTAGTTGTAGTTGTTTCAGCCATGAGTGGTGAGACCAATAAGCTCATAGGGTATGCAAAGCATTTTTCAAAGAATCCACCAAAAAGAGAGATGGATCTGCTTTTAAGCTCTGGCGAGAGAGTTACAAGTTCCCTACTCTCTATAGCTCTTCAAGCGAAGGGGTATAACTCTGTAGCTCTTACAGGAAGACAAGCAGGAATTTATACAGATGATTTGCATACAACTGCAAGAATTGATTCAATTGATTCAAATAAAATAAAAGAGCATTTAGATAATGATGAGATAGTAGTAGTAGCAGGTTTTCAAGGTGTTACAAGTAGTGGTGAAGTTTCAACTTTAGGTAGAGGAGGAAGTGATCTTAGTGCAGTAGCAATTGCTGGTGCTTTAAGAGCAGATCTTTGTGAAATATATACTGATGTTGATGGAGTTTATACCACAGATCCAAGAATTGAGCCAAAAGCTAAAAAACTTGATATTATTAGTTATGATGAGATGCTTGAACTTGCTAGTTTGGGTGCAAAAGTTTTGCAAAATAGATCTGTAGAACTTGCTAAAAAGTTGGATGTTACATTGGTAACTAGAAGTAGTTTTAACGACAATGAAGGAACATTGATAACAAAGGAAGAGAATATCATGGAAAAGCCATTGGTAAGCGGAATAGCATTGGATAAGAACCAAGCAAGAGTAACCCTAAGGGGTGTAAAAGATGAGCCGGGAATTGCAGCAAAGATATTTAATAGACTTGCGAAAGAGAATATAAATGTTGATATGATTATACAAAATGTTGGACTTGATGGGGTAACCAACCTTGGTTTTACAGTTCCAGAAAATGAGCTAAGCGATGCAAAAAGTGTAATGAGCAAATTAAATGCATCTGAGCTTATAGAGTTTGATCCCAATATTGTAAAAGTTTCAGTCGTAGGAGTAGGAATGCAATCCCATAGTGGAGTAGCAAGTAAAGCATTTGATACTCTTGCAAAAGAGAATATAAATATTCAAATGATTAGTACAAGTGAGATAAAGGTGTCTATGGTCGTAGATGAGAAGTATGGTGAGTTGGCAGTAAGAGCATTACATTCAGCATATAATTTGGATAAATAATGCAAAAGTTTTTACAGTGGACACTTGAGGCTATCAGAGAGGATGAGTCTTTAATGAGTTGGATGGAGGAGAAGAGATTTGAGTGGGTTCCTCTTGTCTCTTCGGCTTTGAAAAATATCTTATTGGGACATACATTTATCATCTTGACAGATAAAAAAAGAGAGTGGTTTGGAAAGTATCTATCCCAAAGCTTAAATAGCTTTGATAAAAATAGACCACTTCTACCTTTAGTAACTCTTGATGAGCTTTGTATCAATCTCGATGAGGCAAATTCAAAGGAGAAGATAGCAATGATAGAGGATATGCTTTTAGTCTCCTTTCCAAATGGATATACATTTTTTTATATAGGTCAAAGTAACTCTCAAAGAGCAAAGATAGTAAAGCATAGTGATGGAAGTTTTTTATGGATCATGGATGAACAATTACAAAATAGTTTCTATCTAAACTCAAATGATGAACTTTTAGATATCAAACTTATACAGTTAGCAAGATTGTTTGATAAAAGTATAGATGCTGTTTTGTTTAATGAGATTAGCTTGGAAGATTTGGGGTAGGATTGAAAATATTATCCAATACTATCATAATAGGAGATAACTTTTTAGATATAAAAGATAGTATCTCTTTAGATAATGTAGATGGTATTATAAAGATATTTGAAAGAGATGAGTTTTTACTTGAAGATGCTAAGGCTGTTACAAAAGAGGCATATATAAAAGAGGAAAAAAATAAATATATCATTATATTGGCTAAAAAGTTTAATATCTATGCACAAAACTCTCTATTAAAGATATTAGAAGAGTCGCCTACAAATACTATCTTTATAATAGTCTCAAACTCAAAATCCAACTTTTTGCCTACTATTAGATCTAGACTTCCTATTATAAATTTAAAACAACCAAAAAAAACAAGGGCTTTAGAGATAAATCTTTCAAAAATGAGTCTAAAAGATATATTTGAATTTGTAAAAACTCACCAAAGAGTATCAAAAGGGGAGTTAAAAGAGATAATCCAAGATATTTTTTATGAAGCACTACATAAATACTCCATGAAGTTTAATAAAGAGGAGTTAGAGGTCTTTGAAAATGCTTTAAAATTGGCTGAACTTAACACAAAAGCCTCCTTTTTACTCAATCTTGTACTTGTTACTATCATCGATAGAAAAGAAAGGGGAAATAGATGAAGATCATAAAATTGTCCAATAGAGTTGATAAAAAGAGGATCTTTAATCAAATTGGCTCTACAGATGAGGGAAATAAAATTTTAAAAGATAAGATGGAGTTAAACTTTTTTTATCTAAAAGATATAAAAAATCCTGCCACCTTGATACTAAAGCAAGATGCTTTATCTATTGGAGCTGATTTGGTGGTACATAAAGATACAATATTGTGTAAAAATAAAACATCCAATGCACTTTTGATAGCGACAAATGCACAGCTAAAAAAACTTTCAAAAAAGGAGTTATCTCAGCCCTTTGGTCTAAAAGAGTTTGCAAAAGAGATTTTAAAATACTCTAAAACTCCCAAAAATAAAGCTATTAAAATTATGGGTGTAGTCAATGCAAATGAGGATAGCTTTTTTGAAGGAAGTAGATTTAAAGGAAGCGAAGCTATACAACATATCAAAAAGATGATAAAAGATGGTGCAAATATCATAGATATAGGAGGAGTCTCTTCAAGACCGGGTAGTGAACCTGTGAGTGAGGATGAGGAGTTAAAAAGAGTTAAACCTATTATTGATGAAATATATAAAGAAAAACTGTATGAAAAAGCCCTTTTTTCCCTTGATAGTTACTCTCCAAAGTGTTTAGAGTATGCACTAGAAAGAGGATTTAGCATAGCAAATGATATAACTGCCTTATCAAATGATAAAGTGGCTAAAATAGTTGCAAAATATGGTGCAAGGGTGGTCTTGATGCACAAAAAAGGCACCCCAAAAGATATGCAGAAAAATCCCACCTATGATGATGTGCTTTTGGAGGTTTATGAGTTTTTTCAAAAAAGGATAGAAAAAGCAAAAAGTTTTGGTATAGATGACATTGTACTTGATGTTGGTATAGGGTTTGGCAAAACTCTTAAGCACAATCTTTTACTTTTAAAGCATTTGGAGTATTTTTTATCTTTGGGATATCCTCTTTTAGTGGGAGCAAGTAGAAAGTCCATGATAGATATGATAACTCCAACTAAAATTGAAGATAGGCTACCTGGAACTTTAACTATTCATCTAAAAGCCATTCAAAATGGAGCCTCTATCATAAGGTGTCATGATGTAAAAGAGCACTATCAAGCTTTGAAAGTCGAGGAGGCTTTTGGTGATGTTATGTAGTAGCAAAAAAGGATTTTGATGATAAAAGTTATTTTTATGGGTACACCTGATTATGCTGGTGTAATACTTGAAAAACTACTTAAAGATGATGATATAAATCTATGTGCAGTCTTTACTCAGCCTGATAGACCTGTGGGAAGAAAGCAGGTACTTACTCCCCCTTTTGTTAAAAAAATGCTTATAGATAAAAAGAGTGATATAGAAATTTATCAGCCAGAATCTTTAAAAAATGAAGATACTATAAAGATCATAAGGGAGTTATCTGCTGATTTTATAGTAGTTGCAGCTTATGGACAGATAGTTCCAAAAGAGATACTTCAAATTGCACCATGCATAAATCTACATGCATCTTTGCTACCAAAATATAGAGGAGCAAGTCCTATACAAGCAGTTTTACTAAATGGTGAGAAGATAACAGGAGTTACAGCAATGCTAATGAATGAAGGGCTTGATACAGGAGATATATTGGCATACTCATTTGTTGAAATAGCTCCCAAAACTTTAGTAGGTGAACTTTTTGAAAAACTCTCTATTAGTGCAGCAAACCTATGTATAACTACACTAAAATATTTTGATCATATAAAACCCATTAAGCAATTTGGAGCATTAAAATCATACTCTAAAAAGATAAAAAGAGGTGATGGAATGATCAAATTAAAAAATGCAAAAGATATATATAAAAAATATAGAGCCTATACTCCATGGCCTGGTATCTATCTTGAAAATGGGTTAAAGATAAAAAAACTCTCATTTTTAAGTAATGAAGGCACTTTTAAAGAGGGTGAAATTTTAGATATTATTGGTAGTGATATAGTAATTGGTTGTAATATAGGAAAGATAAAACTAAAAAGAGTTCAGCCTCCCTCAAAAAAGGAGATGAGTGCAAAGGAGTATATTTTGGGCAAGAGGCTAAAAGTTGGAGATCAATTAAGTTAAAAGTTAACAATGAAAAATGAAAAATTTAGGATAATACACTTTAAGAGTATTGATTCAACTCACAAATATCTTTTAAATGGTGTGAAAAATGGCAAAATTGCTACTTCGACTTTGGTTTATGCTGATGAACAGACAAATGGAGTAGGAAGTAGAGGAAACAGTTGGATAGGAGAAAAAGGCAATCTTTTTTTATCATTTTGTGTAGATTTGAAACATTTACCAAAAGATTTACCATTGCAATCAATTTCTATATATTTTGCTTATATTTTAAAAGAGATTTTAGCCTCCAAAGGCTCTAAAATATGGCTAAAGTGGCCAAATGACTTCTATATTGAAGATAAAAAAATAGGTGGAGTTATTACACTTAAAAGTGGCGATAAAATTATCTGCTCAATTGGTCTTAATATAGCGACAGCACCGAGGAAGTATGGTAAACTTGATATATCGGTTGAAATAGATGAGCTTATAAAAGAGTTTATAAAAAAAATCAAAAAAAATTTTTCATGGAAGAAAGTTTTTAGCAAATATAAGATAGAATTTCAAAAGGCAAAAAAGTTTTATTTTCATTTTGATGGTCGTTTGCTCTCTTTAGAGCGATCAGAGCTAAATGATGATGGCTCTATTACTATAGATGGTGATAAAATTTTTAATTGTAGATAAAAAGTTAAGAGCTGGGAGATGCCCTCAAGGACATCTCTAATCTAAACCTTTTTAAAAAGGAGATGAACAAGTGAAAGAGATAATTGCTATTGCCAATCAAAAAGGTGGTGTAGGTAAAACCACGACAGCTATCAACTTGGCAGCTTCTTTGGCAGTTGCTGAAAAGAGAGTTTTGCTTATTGATGCAGACCCTCAGTCAAATGCCACAACTGGACTAGGATTTCACAGAAATGACTATGAATACAATATATACCATGTTCTTATTGGAAGCAAAAAACTTTCTCAAATAATTTTAAAAACATCTATACCCACATTACATCTTGCTCCATCAAATATAGGCTTGGTTGGAATTGAAAAAGAGTTTTATGACCAAGAGAGTGATGGAAGAGAGTTGGTTTTAAAAGAGAAGATCAAAGAGGTAAAAGATCAGTATGACTATATCATTATAGATTCACCTCCAGCTCTAGGAAGTATTACAATAAATGCTCTAAGTGCAGCAAATTCTGTCATTATCCCTATACAGTGTGAATTTTTTGCACTTGAGGGATTAGCCCAACTTTTAAATACTATTAAACTTATCAAAAAAACAATCAATCCCAAATTGAAAATAAAGGGCTTTTTACCAACAATGTATAGCACTCAAAACAATCTCTCAAAACAGGTTTTTGCTGATCTAAAACAGCATTTTAAAAATAAACTTTTTAAAGATAAAGATAACTCCTCTTATGTAGTAGTACCTAGAAATATAAAATTGGCTGAAAGCCCAAGCTTTGGAAAGCCTATTATTCTTTATGATATAAAATCTGTCGGCTCTCAAGCATATCAAAATTTAGCAACATCTATAATGGCTGGGTAAGATGGCAAAAACTAAGAAAGCTTTAGGAAGAGGAATTGGTGCTATCTTAGAAGATGTTGAAGAGGCATATAGACAAGATATTGAGGATAAAACCAACCTCATTCAAGAGATAGATGTAGATAAGATCATACCAAATATCTATCAGCCTAGAACCTATTTTAATGAAAATGCTCTAAAAGAGCTCTCTGAGTCTATAAAAAAACATGGTCTTTTGCAACCTATCATAGTAGTAAAAAAAGATGATGGATATATGCTCATAGCTGGTGAGAGAAGACTTAGAGCAACTAAACTTGCAAAACTTCCAACGATAAAAGCTATAGTAGCTGATATAGAGTCTGAAAATTTAAGAGAATTGGCTCTTATAGAAAATATCCAAAGAGAAAATTTAAATCCTATCGAACTTGCAACTGCCTATTATGAGTTAATAGAGCAGTACAAAATAACCCATGATGAACTCTCTCATATCATACATAAAAGTAGAGCACAAATAACAAATACATTAAGATTGTTAAACCTAAGCGATAAAACAAAAGAGCTAATATCACAAGGTAAAATATCACAAGGACATGCAAAGGTTTTAGTAGGTCTTGACCCAAAAGAGGAAGAGAGTATAATCAATAGCATAATTGGACAAAAATTAAGTGTAAGAGAGACTGAAAATTTAGTTAAGAATATAAAAGCAGGGGCAAAATCATCCAAAGATACCCCAACAACAAAAGATGAGATAGAGGATATTCAAAAAGTTCTTGAAAAAGTTAAACAAATAGGTATCAAATGTCGTAAAAAGAGAAATAGTATTATTATGGAGTTTAAAGATAGCAGTGAAGTAAAAAAACTTTTAGACAATTTAAAATAAATCACAATATTAATAATAAAATTTAGTTTATTTAATAAAAGTTTACAGAAACTTTTGATAAAATACAAGAATTTTTAACTCAAGGGTACCTCCAATAATAGCTACCCTCAAGTTAAACCAAGGAGCACCTATGTTGGATATAAGTCCATGGTTATTGCTGTTAGTTGCGGTTATTTTTATCTTTTTAATAGTTGCATTAAACAAGATATTATATAAGCCGTTGCTTACTTTTATGCATGACAGAGACGAATCGATCAAAAATGATTTGGAAGAGGCCAAAAAAAATAGTGGCAATGTTTCACATCTTGAAGCTGAAGCTGAGACTATTTTGCAAAATGCAAAGAGTGAGGCTCACAAAATAAGAGAAGAGGCTATAAATGAGGCAAAAAGCAAAGCTCAAGAGGAGATTGAAGCTAAAAAAGCTGTTTTAGAGAGCAATTATGTAGCCTTTTTAAATGAACTAAACAAAGAGAAAGAACAACTTAGTTCAAAGCTAAAAGATGAGTTATCACTCTATAAAGATAGTTTAAAAACTAAACTTAGTCAAATATAAAGGAGATGAAATTGTTACTTAAAATACTTTTACTACTCTCCCCCCTAGCACTTTTTGCTAATGAAGGTGGTCCAGACATTGTGCCTAGGACTATAAACTTTTTAATCTTCGCTGCAATTCTTTTAAGATATGTCGCAACACCTATAAAAAACTTTTTTAAAGGCAGAACAGAAGAGATAGTATCTACCCTAAAGTCTATACAGGATAAAGTAGAGGAGTCTAAAAAGGCAAAAGAGGAGGCTCTTAAGAAGCTTGAAGAGTCTAAAATATTGGCAAAAACGATTGTAGAGGATGCAAAAAAAGAGGCAAATCTTATAGTAAATAAGATTGAAAATGATACTAAAAATGAACTTGAACTTTTAGAAAAATACAATCATGAAAGAGAAGAGATAGAGAGAAGAAAAATGGTAAAGAGTGTTGTCTCAGAGATTATTGGTTCACTCTTTGCTAAAGATATTCAAACTTTCGACAACAAAGAGCTTGTCAATATCATTATGAAAAAGGTTGCATAAATGGTACCTGTAGTAGCTAAAAAATATGTAAAAGCACTATTTGAGACTTCAAATGAGAAAACTATTAAAAAGTATTATGAAAATCTACAACTTTTAAGTAGTACATATACATTAGATAAGATGAAGAACATTTTACTCTCCCCTACTATATCAAAGAGTAAAAAGTATGATTTTATCATCTCCTTGATAGATAGTAGCGATAAGAAGTTTAACAATTTCATAAAAGTATTGGTTGAAAATGATAGGATGGATCTTGTTCCTGCAATTTGTGATGAACTTAGATATCAATTATCTATTAAAGAAAATAGATTTGTAGGACATATTATAAGTAGTTCAACAATTGATAAAAAAAGTATAAATAGTATAGAAAAGAAACTTAACTCTAAATTTAATGCAACAATACTTCTTGAAAATATCAAAAGTGATTACCCTGGAATAAAGATTGAAATAGAAGATTTAGGTGTCGAAATTAGTTTTTCGATTGACAGATTGAAAGCTCAAATAACTGAGCATATACTAAAAGCAATATAAAAAACTAAAGGAGTGCTCAAGTGAGTTCAAAGATTAAAGCGGACGAAATTAGTTCAATCATAAAGGAGAGAATTGATAATTTCGAATTAAGTGTAGATATCGAAGAGACCGGAAAAGTCATCTCTGTTGCTGATGGAATTGCCCAAGTTTATGGACTGAAAAATGTCATGGCTGGAGAGATGGTACAATTTGAAAATGGTGAAAAAGGTATCGCTCTAAACTTGGAAGAATCAAGTGTAGGTATAGTTATCTTAGGAACTGGAAAGGGTATAACTGAGGGTGTATCAGTTAAGAGAGAGGGTAAACTTCTAAAGGTTCCTGTAGGTGATGCTGTCGTAGGTAGAGTTGTCAATCCTCTAGGAGAACCTATAGACTCAAAAGGTCCTATAGAGAGTGAAGAGTATAGATTTGTTGAGGAGAAGGCTCCTGGAATTATGGCTAGAAAGTCAGTTCATGAGCCACTTCAAACAGGTATCAAAGCTATAGATGCTCTTGTACCTATAGGAAGAGGTCAAAGGGAGCTTATTATCGGAGATAGACAAACAGGTAAGACCACAGTTGCAGTAGATACTATTATAAATCAAAGAGGACAAGATGTTGTATGTATCTATGTAGCTATCGGTCAAAAGCAATCAACTGTTGCACAAGTTGTGAAAAAACTTGAAGAGTATGGTGCTATGGATTATACTATTGTTGTAAATGCAGGAGCAAGTGATTCTGCTGCACTACAATACCTTGCACCTTATGCTGGTGTTACAATGGGAGAGTATTTTAGAGACAATTCAAGACATGCACTTATCATCTATGATGATTTAAGCAAACATGCGGTTGCTTATAGAGAGATGTCACTAATTCTTAGAAGACCTCCAGGTAGAGAGGCATATCCTGGAGATGTATTTTATCTACACTCAAGACTTCTTGAAAGAGCAGCAAAGTTGAGTGATGATTTGGGTGCAGGAAGTTTGACAGCTCTTCCTATTATAGAGACTCAAGCAGGTGATGTTTCAGCCTATATTCCTACAAATGTTATATCTATTACTGATGGTCAAATCTTTTTGGAGACTGATCTTTTTAACTCAGGTATAAGACCTGCTATAAATGTGGGACTTTCAGTATCAAGAGTTGGTGGTGCTGCACAGATAAAAGCTATAAAGCAGGTTGCAGGTACATTAAGACTAGATCTTGCCCAATATAGAGAGCTTCAAGCATTTGCCCAATTTGCTAGTGATTTGGATGAGACAAGTAGAAAGCAACTTGAAAGAGGTCAAAGAATGGTTGAGGTGCTTAAACAACCTCCATACTCTCCACTTCCTGTCGAGAAACAGATCATTATCATCTATGCAGGTGCTAATGGCTACCTTGATGATATAGATGCTGGAAGTGTTACAAAATTTGAAGCTGAGTTGTATCCTTTTATAGAAGCAAAATATCCTTCTATTTTTGAAGATATTAGAACAAAACAAAAAATTGATGATGAGATAAAAACACAATTAAATAAAATCTTGGATGAGTTTAAAGCAACTTTTGAAGCAAAGTAGGGTAAAAAAATGGCAAATCTAAAAGATATAAAAAGAAAAATTAGCAGTGTAAAAAATACCCAAAAAACAACTAGAGCCATGAAGCTAGTATCGACTGCAAAGCTTATGAAAGCAAAACTTGCAGCTGAGCAGTCTCAAGCTTATGCCATCAAGATAAATGATGTCTTATCTGAGATATCTCATAAGATAAATAAATATCGAGTAGGTGGTATAAAGAGTAAATTTTTTGACATTAATGACAACCCTAAAGTTGTTGATATTATCTTTGTAACTGCCGATAAAGGTTTGTGTGGAGGTTTTAACATACAGACTATAAAAGCTGTTACAAATCTACTAGAGGAGTATAAGTCCAAAAAGGCAAAAGTGAGACTAAAAGCTATTGGCAAAAAAGGTATTGGATATTTTAACTTTAAGGGAGTTGAGCTATTTGACCAAAGAGTAGGTGTTAGTTCATCCCCTACTCCAGAAGTAGCAGCTGAGATTATCAATGAGTCAATAAATGACTTTTTAGAGGATAAGACAGATAGAGTTATAGTTGTTCATAATGGCTACAAAAATATGATTTCTCAACAACTAAAGGTCAATACAGTTGTTCCTGTTAAGAGCTTTGATCCTCCAGAGGATCTTTCAACCTCCATGATAGAGGTTGAACCTGAGGACAATACTGAACTTTTGGAAAACTTGCTTAAGATGTATTTTGAATACAGTATGTATTATGCTCTCATTGATTCACTTGCAGCAGAGCATAGTGCTAGAATGCAAGCAATGGATAATGCAACAAATAATGCAAATGAGAGGGTTCAAGAGTTGACTTTGGAGTATAACAAAGCAAGACAGGGTGCAATTACTACAGAATTGATTGAGATCATAAGTGGTGTTGAAGCACAAAAGTAATAGGTAATTTAATAAGTAGTTAAAAAGGAGATAAATTAATGGATGGAGTTATAAGCCAGATTTTAGGGCCTGTTATTGATGTTGATTTTGAAGGTAAATTGCCTGAGATCAATGATGCCCTAGAGGTGGTATATGAAGTAGAGGGTAAAACTCATAAGCTTATTCTTGAGGTTGCTGCACATTTAGGCGACAATACTGTAAGAACTATTGCTATGGATATGAGTGAAGGTTTGGTTAGAGGCTTAAAGGTAAAAGCTTTAGGCTCTCCGATAAAAGTACCTGTTGGTGAAGAGGTTCTTGGTAGAATTTTTAATGTAATTGGTGATACAGTTGACAATGGTGAACCAGTCGTTGCAAAACAGAGCTGGTCAATTCATAGAGATCCTCCTCCTTTTGAAGATCAAAGTACCAAATCGGAAATATTTGAAACAGGTATCAAAGTAGCAGATCTATTGGCTCCTTATGCAAAGGGTGGTAAGATAGGTCTATTTGGTGGTGCTGGAGTTGGTAAGACAGTTATTATCATGGAGCTTATTCATAATGTTGCTTTTAAGCATAGTGGATACTCTGTTTTTGCAGGTGTTGGCGAGAGAACTAGAGAGGGAAATGATCTCTACAATGAGATGAAAGAGTCAAATGTACTTGATAAAGTTGCTTTGTGCTATGGTCAAATGAATGAGCCTCCAGGGGCAAGAAATAGAATAGCCCTTACAGGTCTTACAATGGCGGAGTACTTTAGAGATGAGATGGGGCTTGATGTTTTGATGTTTATAGACAATATCTTTAGATTTGCACAAAGTGGTTCTGAGATGTCTGCACTTCTTGGAAGGATCCCTAGTGCAGTTGGTTATCAGCCTACACTTGCTAGTGAGATGGGAAAACTTCAAGAGAGAATTACATCAACTAAAAAAGGCTCAATTACATCAGTTCAAGCTGTATATGTTCCAGCAGATGACTTAACTGACCCTGCTCCTGCTACTGTTTTTGCCCACTTAGATGCTACAACAGTATTAAATAGAGCAATTGCTGAAAAGGGTATATACCCAGCTGTTGATCCACTTGATAGTACTTCAAGACTACTTGATCCAAATATAGTTGGAGAGGAGCATTATAAGGTTGCTAGAGGTGTTCAAGCGGTACTTCAAAAGTATAAAGATTTACAAGACATTATAGCAATTCTTGGTATGGATGAACTTAGTGAAGAGGATAAACAGGTAGTTGAAAGAGCTAGAAAGATAGAAAAATTCCTATCTCAACCTTTCTTTGTTGCGGAAGTTTTCACAGGAAGTCCGGGCAAATATGTAACTTTAGAAGAGACAATAGCAGGTTTTAAAGGAATACTTGAAGGAAAATATGATCACTTGCCAGAAAATGCATTTTATATGGTTGGTAACATTGAAGAGGCTGTTGCAAAAGCTGAAAAAATGAAAAACAGTTAGCATTTGCTAACTGTTTTTTTATAAGGATAGTTTATGGAAACATTAAAACTTGAAATAGTTACCCCAAAAGGTTCTATATTTAATGGTGAAGTTAAAAGTATCACACTTCCTGGAAGCGAAGGTGAATTTGGTGTACTTCCAGGACATGCATCACTGCTTACACTCCTAAGGACAGGAGTTATAGATATAGAAAAAAGTGATGGCAAACATGATCTTGTTGCTATAAGTAGTGGATATGCTGAGGTTGATGAGGGTAGTGTAACTATTCTTGCTGATGGTGCTGTTTATGTTGGTGGGGATGGAGAGAGTGAAATAGCTAATTCATTAAAAAAGATTGAGGATTTATTAGATAGCATTAAGAGCGATCCTTTTGTAGCTGAGAGTGTTCTTGCTCGTGTTAAAAATATCAAAACATCATAGTAGATTATGAATATAATTGATCTCTTTTTAAATTACTTATCAAGAAGTAGTGAGATAACCATAGCAGTTTTGCTGTGGTTATCTATATATTTTCTAATAACTATATGGGTTGTTATATATAGATATTTTTATATTAACTCTTTAATAAAAAGAGAAGAGTCCTCCTTAGAATCTATGCTTATGGGCAATCAAACAGTAAGGGCAGACTCTATCTTAAGAAAGTGCACTAGTAGCTACAAAGGTAGCGATGCTGTTTTTGAAGTATGCATCAACATAGCTCAAAAAAATTCAACTTCATATCTGTCTATTTTATCTATTATATCCTCTACATCCCCTTTTATTGGACTTTTTGGGACAGTTGTGGGAATCTTAGAAACCTTTTCAAAGCTTGGCGGAGCTACTACTGCATCTTTAAATGTAATAGCACCAGCTATTAGCGAAGCTTTGGTAGCAACTGCAGGTGGAATACTTGTAGCAATTCCAGCATATAGTGGCTATATTATGCTTAAAAGAAAGGCCTATGACTATCTAAGTGTAGTTGAGAGGGAGAAGTTGCTACTTATAAATAACTTATCAAAAGATGTGTAGAAAAGTCTATGAGTATTGATTGGGAAGAGAAACCAGATCTAAACATAACACCATTAGTTGATATAATGCTTGTACTTCTTGCTATACTGATGGTAACAACACCAGCTATAATCTATGAAGAGAATATAAAACTACCAAAGGGTAGCAAAACAAAATCCCTTGGCAAATTACCAGATCTTGAAGTAAGAATTACAAAAGATAAAGAGGTTTATGTGGGTAAAAATCAGTATCAATATAGTGCTTTTGCAGATAGTTTTATACTCTTTTCAAAATCAATTCCAAAATCTACAACTGTCTATATAAGAGCTGATAAAGAGTTGAAGTATGGATCTATTATGTATATTTTAAAAAGTGTTAAAGAGGCAGGATTTTCCAAAGTTTCCCTAATTACTGAGGGATAGACATGGAAAAAGAGAGTAGATACTTTTTTATTGGAGCTATAATATCTCTTCTTCTATATATACTTTTATTATGGTCTATATTTTTATATCTAAGCAAATATGAGGAAAAATCCAAACAATATACTAGCAAAAAGAGTAGCTTTATAGAAATTTCTATAAAAGAGAGCAAAAAAAAAGAGATAAAAAACAAAAGAGCAAAAAAACAAGTAAAAAAGAAAAAGATAAACAAAAAAAAATCTAAGAAAAAGATAAACAAAAAGCAAAAGATCAATAAATCGGAAAAGAGAACAGTACATACAAAATCTTTAAAATCACTATTTAGTGGAATCAATACAAAAAAATATCTTAAAATAGAGCAGAATTTAACTAAAAAAGCCAATATAAATAGTAGAATCCCAAAAAGAGGCAAAAAAGTATCCAACCAGATTAAAACTAAAGAGAAAATATCAGCATCTAGCATAGTAAAAAGTCTAAGCTTGGAAGAGGCATATCAACCCAATAGTAAAAAAAGTGGCGAATATAATGAATACATAGGAAAAATAAGCGACATGCTTGATAGCAGATGGCAAGAGACACCAGGAACACTTCCTGGAAATAGTGCAAAAGTAACTGTAACTATAGATAAGTTTGGAAATTTCAGCTATAAAATAGATGAACTTTCATATAATAATGAGTTTAATTCTAAGTTAAAAAGTTTTCTTGAGAGTTTAAAGGATGAAACTTTTCCTCCCTATAAACTAGGAGATCAAGTTACAATAAAGGTAAATTTCAAAGATGAGTAAGGATTGTTAAATGAGAAGAGTATTATTTGTTTTGATTTTGCTAAATCTTGTTTTATTTGGATATGATGCGACTATTGATATAGTAAAAAAGGGCGATAAGCCTCCAAAAATACTGGTTCAAGATGCAACCTCTGAACAATTTGAAAATAAATATATAGAGAAAAAGATATTTAAACTTTTAGTGGCTGATTTAAAAATTTCAGCTAATTTTATAGTAGATGATAGATATATAAAAAGTTCATATGAGGGTGATTTTAAGGAGAATTTTCAAAGCGATCTTATGCCAAATTTGATAGCAAGATATAAGCTTGAAAATCAAGATGATCACTTAGTAGGATATATCAAGCTAATAAATGCAAAAAATGCGACTACGATGTATGAGGGTGTTTATAAATTCTCAAACAAAACTAGATATCCATTTTTAGCACATAAGATGGCTATAGATATAAATAATAAATTGGGCTTACCCTCAATTGACTGGATGAAAAGAGTTGTAGTATTTGCAAAATATACAGGTAGAAGAGAGAGTGATATTGTCATATCTGATTACACCCTTACATATCAAAAAACCATAGTAACAGGTGGATTAAATATCTTTCCAAAATGGGCAAATAAAGAGCAAAGTGCATTTTATTACTCTTCATACAACAATACAATTCCCACACTTTACAGAGTAGATCTCATTAAAGGAAAAAGAGTTAAAATAGTCTCTTCAAAAGGTATGCTAGTCTGCTCTGATGTTAGCAAGGATGGTACTAAATTGATACTTACTATGGCTCCAAATGACCAACCCGACATATATCTATATAACTTAAGCTCTAAAGAGAAAAAGAGATTGACAAAATTTAGAGGAATTGATGTTAGTGGGAATTTTATAGATAATGAAACTAGAGTTGCTTTTGTCTCAGATAGATTAGGTTATCCAAATATATTTGCAAAAAATTTAGATATAAATGCACCAGTTGAACAATTAGTATATCAAGGAAGAAACAATAACTCATTTAGTGCATATGATAACTATATTGTATTTTCAAGAAGAGAGGGCGATAGTGAATTTGGTAAAAATAGCTTCAACCTCTATCTAATATCCACAAAAACGGAGTATATTAGGCAGCTAACCGCAACTGGCAAAAACTATTTTCCAAGATTTGCTAACAATGGTGAAACTATTATGTTTATCAAAAATTATCAAAGACAATCAGCTATTGGAATTGTTAGATTGTACTCAAATAAAAGTTTTTTATTTCCTCTAAAAGTGGGTAAAATCCAATCTCTTGATTGGTAGTTTTTAAGGGGTAAATAATTTTTTAACAATAAGGTCAAATTTAAGAAAAATATGATAGAATAGTAAAAATTTTATGAAAAAAAGGATGTGGAGTGAAAAAATTAGTTTTGATTAGTGTTGGAACAGCACTTTTGTTGTTTACAGGTTGTAGCAAAAAGACACCTGAGGTAGATATGACAAAAAAGAGTGAAATGAATTCAAATCAAAATTCAATGTCATCTAATGACCAAACAAATGTAAGCAATTCTATAGATACAAGTAGCGAACAAAATAGTGCAAATGATGTAAACTATAGAATCGCACAGCTTGAGCAAAGAACAAAAATTATCCATTTTGATTTTGACAAGTATAACATAAGAGAAGACCAAAAACCTTTGATAGAAGAGGATGCAAACATAGTAAATTCTGATGATGCAAAAGATTTTTCTGTAAAACTTGAGGGTAATACTGATGAGTGGGGTACAGATGAGTACAACTATGCACTTGGTCTTAGAAGAGCAAAGAGTGTAAAATCAGCTTTGGTTACACTTGGAGTTGATGCTAACAGACTTATGATCATAAGTTATGGAGAGAGCAACCCAGTATGTACAGAGCATACCAAAGCATGTTGGGCAAAAAATAGAAGAGTAGAATTTAAATTTTTACCATAGTATAGCTACTACTTATGCAAAAAATATCTATACTGCTACTACTGAGTATCAGTATCTATGCATCCGAACCGTCGGCATTTGATGCCGGCAATTTGGATGCACCAAATCCTTATGGTCTTACAAGTAGCGAAAAGGTAATACTCAAAAATAAAAAAGAGGTCAAGAATCTATCTACCAATATAAGCTTTGTAAAAAATGAATTAAACGATATGCAAGAGAAGATCGATGGCATCAAGAGTGTTGTCGAAGCCCAAAATAGCAGAATTTACAAAATTGAGCAATCTCTATATAAGATAAAATCAAATGATAAAAATTTATCAGCACAAATTGAGTCATTGAAAGATGACTTAAACAGTACAAAAGAGTTGCAGATAAGAAATAATAAAAAGGTCAAACTGGTATTAGGAGAGTTAAGCTCTTTGATAGATTCAATCAACTCTTCATATGTCTCAAAAGATTTACTCAATAAAAAAATAAGAGAGTTAAGGGGCAAATACTATAAAGGTAGTTCTAGCAAAACCCTTTCTAAGAGTACTAAAGCCATCTTTGCAGAGGCAAAAAGAGAGTATGAACATAAAAATTTTACTAAAGCTGCAAAACTTTTTAGAGCATCTATAAAGAAAAAGTATCTACCAGCAACAAGCAATTTCTATTTAGGTGAGATAGGCTACAATACAAAACACTATGCTAATGCTATTGAGTACTACAAAAGAAGTATATCATTGTATGATAAAGCGACCTTTACTCCAACTCTACTCTACCACACATATATATCTTTTAAAAAGCTTGGTGATAAGAAAAATGCTAAGAGATTTAAAGATATATTAATTAGCAAATATCCAAAAAGCAAGGCTGCAAAACTAGCTAAAAAGTAAGCTTATCAAAAAACTTTAGGATATTAGATGCCCTATATAACAAATCCAAATCTTACACAATCATCACTACTATAAAATGTTATAATCTGGATAAATTTCAAGATATATTAGCTTATTATCTCATTTATCTTTAGTCCCATTGACTAAAGATAAATGAATTTTATCGTTAAAATACTTGACTTTTTTATAATATTTTTGTACAATTTCAGCACTCAAATAAAAAGAGTGCTAAAAAATATAAAAAGTAGGAGGCTGAGATGAATTTTCAACCATTAGGTCAAAGAGTATTAGTTGAGAGGCTAGAGGAGCCTACAACAACTGCTACAGGGATCATAATACCTGATAATGCAAAAGAAAAACCTTTAACTGCAATTGTAAAAGCTATAAGTAAAGAGGTAGAGGAAGAGGAAAATATTGCAGTTAATGATAAGATAGTATTTGCAAAATACTCTGGAACTGACATAACACTTGATGGTAAAGAGTATTTGGTGCTAAATACTGATGATATTCTTGGTGTACTAAAATAATAGGGAGGAATGAAAATGGCAAAAGAGATTAGATATAGTGATGAAGCTAGAAATGAGTTATACACAGGTGTTAAAAAGCTAAATGATGCAGTAAAAGTTACAATGGGACCTAGAGGAAGAAATGTACTTATCCAAAAAAGTTTTGGAGCACCAGCTATTACAAAAGATGGTGTTTCTGTTGCAAAAGAGATTGAGTTAGCAAATACTATAGAAAATATGGGTGCTCAACTTGTTAAAGAGGTTGCAAGTAAGACTGCAGATGAGGCAGGTGATGGAACTACAACTGCTACAGTTTTAGCTCATGCAATTTTTAGAGAGGGTTTAAAAAATATAACTGCTGGAGCTAATCCAGTAGAGGTTAAAAGAGGAATGGATAAAGAGGTTGAGGCTATCATAGCTGAACTTAAATCTATAGCTAAAGAGGTAAAAGATAAAAAAGAGATAGCCCAAGTTGCTACTATTTCAGCAAATTCAGATGAGAAGATAGGAAATCTTATAGCTGAGGCTATGGAAAAGGTAGGAAAAGATGGTGTTATCACTGTTGAGGAGGCAAAAGGTATCCAAGATGAGCTTGAAGTAGTAGAGGGTATGCAATTTGATAGAGGATATCTAAGCCCATATTTTGTAACAAATAGCGAAAAGATGACTTGTGAGATAGACAATCCGTACATCTTGCTCTTTGATAAAAAGATAACAAGCTTAAAAGATTTACTACCTGTACTTGAGCAGATCCAAAAAACAGGAAAACCACTACTTATCATAGCAGAAGATATTGAGGGTGAAGCTTTAGCAACCTTAGTTGTAAATAAGTTAAGAGGTGTATTAAATATCTCAGCAGTTAAAGCTCCAGGTTTTGGCGATAGAAGAAAAGCAATGCTAGAAGATATCGCTATACTCACAGGTGGTCAAGTCATAAGTGAGGAGCTTGGAAGAACTTTAGAGAGTGCTACACTTGATGATCTTGGAAGTGCAGGAAGTGTTATAATAGATAAAGATAATACAACTATAGTAAATGGTGCAGGTGATAAAAAGGCTATTGAAGAGAGAATAAAAGTTATAAAAGCCCAAATAGAAGAGACATCAAGCGATTATGATAGAGAAAAACTTCAAGAGAGACTTGCAAAACTAAGTGGTGGTGTTGCAGTTATTAAGGTTGGAGCAGCAACTGAAACAGAGATGAAAGAGAAAAAAGATAGAGTTGATGATGCATTAAGTGCAACAAAAGCTGCTGTTGAAGAGGGTGTTGTTATCGGTGGAGGTGCTGCTCTTATTCAAGCAGGAAGCAAGGTAGAGCTTGGTCTTGAAGGTGATGAAGCCATTGGAGCAGCTATCGTTCAAAGAGCATTGAAAGCTCCACTAAAGCAGATAGCTGAAAATGCAGGATTTGATGCAGGTGTTGTGGCAAATGAAGTTGAAAAGTCAAACAATGCAAATTATGGATTTAATGCTGCAAGTGGTGAATATGTAGATATGTTTAAAGCTGGTATCATAGACCCAGTAAAAGTAGAGAGAGTTGCCTTACAAAATGCAGTATCAGTCGCAAGTCTTCTTTTGACAACTGAAGCTACAGTAAGCGATATAAAAGAGGATAAACCAGCCCCAGTAATGCCTGATATGGGTGGAATGGGTGGAATGCCTGGAATGATGTAAAAATAAACTATCGTTGGTCATGCCATTAAAAGCATGGCCAACAAAATAAAAAAGTAGCTCCAATAGATAAGCTTTATCAATACTATCTTTTGATTGTAAGCTTTTTGAAAATATTAAAAATCTGAGATTTTGCAATAAAAATTAATTGCTATGAGAAAAATAGTACCACAAGAATAGAGGTGAATTTAAATAAAATTTGAAGATAAAAAGTTATCGCTCTTCTAACTCCTCTTTATCCATCACAAAACCGACTACCAAAAGAGCAATTACAAAGATAATAACTATGGCAATATATAGATAAGACATAAAAAAACCTGTTTTAGAAAGTATAAAAAGTGGCGCGGCGGACGAGACTCGAACTCGCGACCCCCGGCGTGACAGGCCGGTATTCTAACCAGCTGAACTACCGCCGCAACCTAAAATGAATGGTGGTCGCTAGAAGACTCGAACTTCTGACATCCACCTTGTAAGGGTGGCGCTCTACCAACTGAGCTAAGCGACCGTAACCTGAAAAAACTGTAAGTTTTTTAGGTTAAGCTTACTATAACTTAAGAGTGCCCAAGAACTTTAGTACCAGTAATGGCGACCCCAAGGGGATTTGAACCCCTGTTACCGCCGTGAAAGGGCGGGGTCCTGGGCCACTAGACGATGGGGTCTTATGGCTTCAATCTTCTGCTAAATAAAAAATGGTGACCCCTGTTGGATTCGAACCAACGGCCACCTCCTTAAAAGGGAGATGCTCTACCAGCTGAGCTAAGGAGTCACCTAAACCATTTGAAATGGAGTTGAAATTATAGAGAAAAAAATATTATTTGTCAAGGGTTTTTTTCAATTTTGGAAAAAAATATCCTTTTCTAACTCAAGTAACATCTTTACAGCATACATAACAGCTTGATTTTGGATATAAACTCTATCACCCTTAAAATGAACTCTTTTGATATTTTTTTTACTCTGTTTACTCTTCACTCCGATATATATAGTACCAACAGGTTTTTCTTCTGTACCTCCTGTTGGACCAGCTACTCCACTTATAGCTATGGATATATCAGAGTTACTCACACTTAATACACCATCAAGCATTTGGCTTACACACTCTTTACTAACTGCCCCATACTCTTCTAAGATTTTTTGATCTACTCCTAACCATGCCTCCTTCGTATCATTGCTGTATGTTACTAAATTTCCATTGATGATAGTAGAAACTCCACTATACTTTATAAATATACTAGAGAGCAATCCTCCGGTACAACTCTCTGCTGTTGCTATCTTTATATCATTTTCTATAAGTTTAAATACAATATGAGAAAAGATATCCTTTTGAGGTATAACTTTATCAGGTAACAATTTAATTACTGAATCAATAAAATTATCTATCTGACCATATTTTAAACTCTCCAATTTTATCAAATTCCATCCATCACAAATTTTTATATTTTTTATCTTTATGTCATAATTTTCTGCTAAAGGCAATAAGATAATTTCGCAAGACTCTTCATCAACATCAAAAATATTGATAAATTGGATATTTTTACTCTCATCTAGCAAAACTTTTGGTAACTTTTCCCCCTCTTTGATCTTTATGACATTTACTTTGTAACTCTCCTCTTCAAATAGATAGCTATCTTTGTCAAAAATAGAACTTTTTGATGGCAAAAGCATATCATTTTTTAACACTAGTGTATCACTATGCAAAGTGGAGATAATCTTTCCAACTACATTAAAATTTTTTTCATCAGTTGCCATGATAATTTGGGAACTCTTTTGTAAAATATCCTCAACTAGCAAAAAAAGATCTTTATCACTTCCATCAAGCATATAAAAAAAATCTATCTTTTTTAAACAATTATCTACCTCTCTTTTGATATAATCTACTAAGATATTGTTGTATTTTATATTTTCACCTATAATAACAAGTGTATTTTTCATAGTAACTCCTTTAGGGGTATTGTTAGAGGTACCCTTAAAATTATAGCATATTTATATTAGATATGCCCATATATATCAAAAGGAATCTTTATGGGATGGGATTGGTTTATCTCTATTTTTCTATTTATTGCAGTAGCTGGATTGACACCAGGTCCAAATAATGTCATAGCTATGACTATAGGCTTTAACCATGGATATAAAAAAGTACTACCTCATCTACTTGGGGTGTTGGTGGGCTTTCCTATAATGCTTTTACTCATTGGCTTGGTGCTTCGACCATTGATGAAGGAGTATGTTGCATTTTTTTTAATGTTAAAATATATTAGCATTGCTTATGTACTTTATCTTGCTTGGCAAATTGCTACCACTTCGACCAATGAGGAGATCTTATCTCAAAAGCAAATCAAGCCTATCACCTTTTGGCAATCAGTAGCATTTCAATGGATCAATCCAAAAGCTTGGGCAGGAGCTTTAACAACTATCAATGTCTATATCATTTCAAAGCACTACTGGATGAGCTTATCTGTTGCTATAATGCTCTCTATGCTTAGTATCTTTGTAGCGATACTCTTATGGGCTGTAATTGGTAAGCAAATCAAGCGATTTTTAATGCATCCAAAGCAGGTAAGGATATTTAATATCACAATGGCAATATTGCTACTAATAGCAGTAGCAATGATGCTCTTTTAACTCTACTCTTTAAAAAGTAAACTATTTAGCATTAGCATAAAATATGAATATAGCATCAAAGCAATGGAGCCTATTTTGACTACTATAGATATAATCTCATAATAATTTAAAAGCCCAATCCTAGATAAGATATAGTTAAAATCATGATAGCCATCTACACCCAAAAAGCTTTTACTTGCTGGTAAATAAAGCCCCTCATTTGCAGTAGAGATATACCAAGATGTATAATCTATTGAGATCGCTAAAATAAATAAGGAGATATAATAAGCAATATAGTTAGCTCTTTTTTTATAATATAATCCCACAAGAAGCGGTATGCCCCATTGAAAGATAGTGCCATTTAATGCTGTTATAAATTGTGGGCAATTTAATATATAGCAAACACCATGTCCACCCTCATGGATAATACCCAAAGTTTGAGAAATGATAAAAAAATAGAGTAAAAAGAGTGATTTTACTACACCCTTAAACTCCATTACTCCATGGTATGGCTTATATGCTATATAGAGCAAAAAAAATATAGTAAATAAAATTGCAATTAATCTTTTTGCATATATAGAATATTTCATTTTTTACCTCTTTTAATATTATAGCATAATATATGAGGCAAAAATAGTTTTATAAAGAATCAAAATCTCACCCTCACTCTTCTCATCTGCCGTTTTCAACCTATTTTAATGCCTTTTTGGGTAAAATTATCCCCATTATTTTAGAGGAGTTGAGTTTATGGATTATAAAGATAGTTTGCTTCTACCTAAGAGTACATTTTCTATGAGAGGAAATTTGCCTCAAAATGAGCCAAAAAGATATAAGATTTGGTTTGAAGAAAAAGATGTCTATGAGAAGATGAAAAGAAATAGAAAAGATGCAAAAAAGAGCTTTGCTTTGCATGATGGACCTCCTTATGCAAATGGTCATATTCATATAGGTCATGCTCTAAATAAAATCCTAAAAGATATAATCGTAAAAAAACACTACTTCTTTGGTGAAGATGTTAGATATGTTCCAGGCTGGGATTGTCATGGACTTCCAATAGAACAACAGATAGAAAAAAAGATAGGAAAAGCCAAAAAAGATAGACTTCCAAAGAGCAAGATAAGAGAGCTTTGTCGTGAACATGCTACAAAATTTTATAAAATCCAAGAAGAGGAGTTTAAAGCTCTTGGAGTGATAGGCGACTGGAAAAATCCATACTTAACTATGAAATTTAAATTTGAAGCCGATATCTATAGAGCACTTTGCGATATAGCAAAAAAGGGGCTTTTAGTCGAAAGAAGTAAGCCTATATTTTGGTCTTGGGCTGCTAAAACTGCTCTTGCTGAGGCTGAAGTAGAGTATCAAGATAAAGAGGATTACTCTATATTTGTCGCTTTTAAATTAAGTGAAAATTCAAAAAAAGAGCTTGGTATAGATAAAGATGCAAGTATTATCATCTGGACTACTACTCCATGGACACTTCCAGCAAATCAAGCAATAGCACTAAATCCTAAGGAGGATTATGTAATTACAAGCGATGGATTTATCGTGGCAAAAGAGTTGTTTAACTCACTAAAAGAGCAAGGGGTAGTAAATGGTGAAATTGTAAAAACCCTCTCTTCAAAAGAGTTAGAGGGTAAAATAGCTATCAATCCACTAAATGGTAGAGACTCAAAAGTGATACTAGGTGAACATGTGCAGATGAACGGGGGTAGTGGATGTGTTCATACTGCTCCAGGTCATGGTGAGGATGATTATAGGGTGGCATTGAGATATGGTATAGATGTTATTATGCCTGTTGATGAAGATGGACTTTATGATGAAACTCTAATAAGAGAGAGACTTCTGCCAAATGCTAAAGAGTTTGTAGGAATGCATGTCTTTAAAGCAAATGAGAAGATAGTAGAACTTTTAGGAGATGCTTTGATAAAATCTTCAAAGTTTATCCACTCATACCCATATTGCTGGAGGACACACAAGCCTGTCATCTATAGAGCTACAAAACAGTGGTTTATAGCGATGGATAAAGAGGATGACAACCTAAGAAAAAAGGCTCTAAATGAGATCAAAAAGACAAGATTTTACCCCTCTTCAGGCGAGAAAAGACTCTCATCTATGATAGAAAATAGACCTGATTGGTGTATAAGCAGACAAAGAGATTGGGGTGTGCCGATAGCCTTTTTTAGAGATAAGACAACTAGTAAGCCGATATTTGATAGTGATATTTTAGAAAATATTGCCTCTATTTTTGAGAAAAAAGGTGCTGATGCTTGGTGGGACTTAACCATAGAAGAGTTATTGCCAAAAGAGTCAAAATATGATCCAAATAATTTGACAAAGGTGCTTGATATACTTGATGTTTGGTTTGATAGTGGCTCTACTTGGAGAGCGGTACTTTTAGGAGATGATTATGATGCAGGAGATTATCCAGCAGATATGTATCTTGAAGGTAGCGATCAGCATAGAGGGTGGTTTCAAAGTTCACTTCTTGTAAGTACTGCTATAAATGGACATGCTCCATATAAGAGTATCTTAACTCATGGATTTACTGTCGATGAAAATGGTGAAAAGATGAGTAAATCCAAAGGAAATGTAGTAGCTCCAAATGATGTAGCTAAAAAGTATGGAGTAGAGATACTTAGGCTTTGGGTCGGCATGAGTGATTTTAGCGGGGATTTAAAAATAAGTGAAACCATACTCAAGCAAATATCTGAACAATATAGAAAATTAAGAAATACCTTTAGATTTTTACTTGCCAATATAAATGATCTTGAAAGTATAATTGATACTGATAAATTTTCTCCTATTGATAGATGGATAATAAGTAGAGCTAAAAGAGTCTTCGATGAGGTAAAAGAGGCATTTGATGAGTATGACTTTTCAAAGGGATTATCACTTTTAAGCCACTTTATTACCAATCATCTAAGTGGAATATATCTTGATATTTCAAAAGATAGACTATATTGCGATCCAAAAGATAGTGACACAAGAAGAGCATCTCAAAGTGCTATGGCACTTATTGCTAAGAGTATGTTAGCTCTTATTGCACCTATTTTAACTTATACAGCAGATGAGATAGTCGAACACTCTCCAAAAGTTATCAAGGGCGATAGTGAGGATATTTTTGATATAGTTTATGAAGAGTTACCTGAAATTAGCTCTCCATTTGATGAAGATTATATGATAGAGGCTAGGGAGAAATTTTTTGAGATAGTAGATAACTTAAAAAAAGAGAAAAAGATAAAATCCACTCTTGAACTTGTGATATACTCTAGTTCAAAAGAGCTTTCAAAACTTAGCGGAGCTGACGGAGAGGATTGGTTTACTGTTAGTAATATAATATGCGAAGTAGCTCAAGAGCCGATAGATAGCTTTGAGGTAAATGGGGATAAATTTAGTATATATTATGCAAAAAGGTATAAATGTCCAAGATGTTGGAAACAAAGAGCAAAGATCGAGGGTAAACTTTGTGCAAGATGTAGTGGCAAAAAAGAGAGCAGAAGTTGTGAGTCAAATGCTTGAAAAGCCAATAGAGTTTAGCTTTATACTTGAGACTATTGCGGTTATATTTATGCTAATAGGGATAGGTATATACCTTGTAAAAAAAGGAGAAAAGAGGTGATAACACTAAAAGAGGCTCTAGCTTTGGATAAAGAGGATATAAAAGAGCTTAGAAAAGATTTGCTAAAGAAAATAGAAGAAAAAAAAGAGCTAGGAGCTTATGTAGAGCAGTTAACTAGTAGTGAATTATCTATAAGCGGGGAGGGAATACCAATAGCTATAAAAGATAATATCCAAGTAAAAAACTGGAATGTAACTTGTGCATCAAACATACTTCAAGGATATGTTGCTCCATATGATGCTGGAGTGATAGAAAAGCTAAAAGAGGCTGGGCTATCTCCATTTGGTAGGACAAATATGGATGAGTTTGCTATGGGAAGCTCTACTGAGACCTCATTTTATGGAAAGACCAAAAACCCCTACGATTTGGAGTGTGTCCCAGGAGGTAGTAGCGGAGGAAGTGCTGCAGCAGTTGGTGGTGGCATAGCTATAGCCGCTCTTGGGAGTGATACTGGAGGCAGTATAAGACAACCTGCAGCATTTTGTGGATGTGTAGGGATGAAACCTACATATTCAAGAGTAAGCAGGTATGGCCTAAGTGCTTTTTCAAGCTCCCTAGATCAAATAGGCACATTTACCCAAAATGTTGAGGATGCAGCTTTACTTTATGACATCATAAGCGGATATGACAAAAGAGACTCAACTAGTGCAAATATAGAGTATAAGCCTACTGCACCCAATCTCAATAGTGATAGAAAATTTACCATAGCAGTTATAAAAAACTATCTTGAAGAGGCAGATGAAGAGGTAAGAAAAAAGCTTGAAGAGTCTATAATAGCACTAAAAGAGGCTGGTCATAAAATCATATATAAAAATAGACTAAATACAAAATATGATGTAGCAACATACTATATCATAGCAACAGCTGAGGCTAGTGCCAATCTAAGTAGATATGATGGTGTAAGATATGGCAATAGAGCAAAAGCGGATAACTTAAAAGAGTTGTATGCTAGAACTAGAGGTGAGGGCTTTGGAGATGAGGTAAAAAGAAGGATACTTCTTGGAACTTTTGTTTTAAGTAGTGGATATTATGATGCATACTATATAAAAGCCCAAAAAGCAAGACACCTTATAAAAGATGAATTTGAAGAGATTTTTAAAGAGGCTGATCTTATCTTTGCACCTGTTACTCCAAAAACTGCTTTTAAATTTGGTAGCATAAAAGATCCACTTGAAATGTACCTTGAAGATATTTATACCATTGCTGTAAATTTAGCAGGACTTCCGGGTATCTCTATACCTGTTGGATTTGATAAAAAAGGGTTACCAATAGGTGCCCAATTTATAGCAAAAGCTTTTGATGAACAGACTTTGTTTGATGGAGCATTGGCTTTAGAGAAGATATTGAATTAAGGGGTAAAGGAGTAAAGGGGTAAAGGAGTAAAGATGATTTTTTGTTTTCTTTACCCCTTTACCCCTATCCTACTTTACCCCTGAAAAAAAAGGGAATGGCGATGAAGATACGAAAAAAAGCTCTTACATTTGAAGATATATTGTTGGTACCTAAGTACTCTGAAGTTTTACCAAAAGAGGTAGATGTAAAAACTATGCTTACTAAAAATATCTCTTTAAATATTCCTTTGATTTCAGCAGCTATGGATACTGTTACTGAACATCGTGCAGCAATAGCTATGGCAAGGCTTGGAGGAATTGGTATCATTCATAAAAATATGGATACAAATTCTCAAGTCTATGAGGTTAAAAAGGTCAAGAAAAATGAGAGTGGAGTGATCTCAGATCCCATAAAAATAGGACCAAATGCAAAGATAAAAGAGGCACTTGCTATCATGGCTGAATATAAAATTTCTGGTGTTCCAGTAGTAGATAAAGATGATAAGCTATTGGGAATTTTGACAAATAGAGACCTTAGGTTTGAGAAGGATTTTGAAAAAAGGGTCAAAGAGGATATGACAAAGGCTCCTTTGATAACAGCTATGAAAGGTACTACCATAGATGAAGCTGAAGAGCTCTTTCATAAAAATAAAGTAGAAAAGATTCCTTTGGTAGATGAAGATGGAAAACTTGCTGGACTTATTACTATAAAAGATATAAAAAAGAGAAAAGAGTATCCAAATGCCAATAAAGATAAAGATGGCAGACTAAGAGTAGGAGCTGCTATAGGTGTAGGTCAAATCAATCGTGCAAAAGCTTTGGTAGAGGCTGGAGTGGATGTATTGGTGCTTGACTCAGCTCATGGTCATTCAAAAGGTATCATTGATACAGTAAAAATGATTAAAAAAGAGTTAGATATTGATGTTATTGCTGGTAATGTTGCAACAAAAGAGGCTGTCAAAGCTTTAGTTGAAGCTGGAGCGGATGCCATAAAAGTTGGAATAGGTCCTGGAAGTATCTGCACTACAAGGATAGTAGCAGGTGTTGGAGTACCACAGATAAGTGCTATAGATGAGTGTAGTGAAGCTGGAAGAGAGCTTGGAGTACCTATTATTGCAGATGGTGGCATAAGATACTCTGGCGATATTTCAAAAGCTTTAGCAGTTGGAGCTAGTTCTGTTATGATAGGAAGTTTGTTGGCTGGAACTGATGAGAGTCCGGGTGAGCTTATAATGTATCAAGGAAGACAGTATAAAAATTATAGGGGTATGGGAAGCATTGGAGCTATGCAAAAAGGGAGTAGCGATAGATACTTCCAAGAGGGAACTGCACAAGAAAAATTGGTACCAGAAGGTATAGAAGGAAGGGTACCTTATAGAGGAAAAGTAGGCGATGTAGTCCATCAACTTATCGGAGGACTAAGATCATCTATGGGATATGTAGGTGCAAAAGATATAAAAGATTATCAAAAAAGGGCTGAGTTTGTAGAGATAACAAGTGCAGGTCTAAAAGAGAGCCATGTGCATGATGTCATGGTAACTAGAGAAGCACCTAATTACCATATTAATTGAGCCTTTGGCTTGATTGCTTAGAGCTTAGAGCTTAGGGCGGAGAGCTTTAAGAGGAGGGGTTTTATTAATTGAGCCTTTGGCTTGATTGCTTAGAGCTTTGAAAGAAAATTTTATTTTAAGAAGTTTAGTGTTGTGGAGTTGGGCTATAAATTAGCTCTAGGCTCTAAGCTCTTGGCACTAAGCTTCTTCCGCAGGAAGAATCATGACTATAACTACTGCTAAAAAGCATTTTACTACTCCTTTATATCTTGAGAGTGGTAGGATTTTAGAGCCATACGATATATCGTATGAAACATACGGAGAACTAAATAGCGATAAGAGCAATGTCATAGTAGTTTGTCATGCACTTACTGGCTCTTGTCATGCTGCAGGATTTTATGAGGGAGATAGAAAGCCTGGTTGGTGGGATGATATGATAGGGGATGGAAAGTGCATAGATACAAGAAAGTATTTTGTAATATGTACAAATGTTATTGGAAGTTGCTTTGGCTCAACCGGTCCTATGTCGCCTAAATATCCCTCAAGCGAACCATATAGACTAAGATTTCCTGTAATTACAATAAGCGATATGGTAAAAGCTCAAATAAGTCTTTTTAACTCTCTTGGTATCTATGAGGCTCATGCAGTTATAGGCGGTTCAATGGGTGGAATGCAAGCACTTTGTTATGCAATAGAGTATCCCAATTTTTCTAAAAGAAATATCATCATTGCTGCAACACATGCAACACAACCTTGGGCTATAGCATTTAATAAAGTTGCAAGAGAGGCTATCATAAAAGATCCTAAATTTAAAGGTGGCATGTATGATGTAGATGAAATAAAAGAAAATGGACTTGATGGCTTAGCAATAGGTAGAATGAGTGGGCATATAAGCTACCTAAGTGAAAACTCTATGCAGAAAAAATTTGGAAGAAATTATGTTGAGACTGAAGGACTATATGAACTATTTGGTAGATTCCAAGTGGAGAGATACTTAGACTATAATGGATATAACTTTTCAAAGTATTTTGATCCCCTAAGTTATCTATATATCACAAAAGCTATCAATATCTTTGATGCTAGTAGGAATTATGACTCATTGGAAGACTCACTATCTCACATAAAAGGTAAACTAACTCTAATCTCTATAAAGAGTGATCAACTATTTTTTAAAGAGGAGATGGAGCAAATTCAAAAGAGTATGGAACAAATAGGCAAAGCCCACCTAGTAGATTATCACTGTGTCGATAGCGACTATGGGCATGATGCATTTTTAGTAGAGGTGGATAAGTTCACACCATATATAAGTAAGGCTTTAAGTAGCAACTCTAATCCTTAATAAATATATCTTTCAACTTTATACCCTACACCCTTTATACTTTTTATGAAATCCTCTTTAAGTGTCTTTCTAAGTCTGCTTATCTCTGCTCTTATGGTTGGATTATCAACTGGTTCTTCATCCCAAACAAAGCTACGAAGTCTATCAAAGGTTACAATACTATCTATATTTAAACTCAATACTTGAATGATTTTAAGCTGCTTTTTTGTCAATTTTTGCACCTCATCATTATATAGTAGTAACTCTTTCTCTTTAGAAAATGAGTAGTTTTTACTAAGTAAAATATGCTTCCTTTTTTTATCCTCTATCAGAGTTGCAACTCTATTTATCCTAAGGGCTAACTCTTTTAGATGAAATGGCTTTTTTATATAATCAGCCGCTCCAAGCTCATAAGCTTTTGTGATCTCCTCTATCTCTACTAAAGCACTTATATAGATA
>JALVXV010000195.1 GCA_027038235.1 Campylobacterales bacterium
GCATTGGCATCCTTTTTTGATAATCCAGCCTTTTGGGCAACTACTTGAATAAATTCAGCTTTTTTCATCAGCAATCCTTTAAAAAATTATATTTGCCTAAATTGTACAGTTTTTTTTCAAAAAAGACAATAATATTTTCAAAAAAATTAAAAAAAATTTGAAAAAAACCGATATTTGGACATATCTGTAACCAAAATGGAGCATAATTTGGGCAAAAATATGGAATTGGAATTGCTTATTCTATTCTGTTTTGGAATGATATTGCACTATAAAGGATAAATAATATGAGAATAACAAGTCAACTTTTATATAGTAACTTTAGCAGAGACTACAAAAGAGATAGTAAATTATTAAATAAATTGACAACACAAATATCATCCGGTCATGAGATACAAAACAGTTTTGATAATAGCTCTATCTATATCAACTCTTCAAGATTAGAGTATGAAAAGGTCTCTTTAGATCAAGTAAAAGATAGTTCAAAAAGTGCACAGGAGTTTGCAAATAATAGCGATATTGTTTTAAATGAGTTCAATGATAAGTTGATTCAGTTTAAAACAAAACTCATAAGAGGTGCAAATGCTTCTCATGATAAAACAAGCTTAAATGCTATAGCAAATGATTTAGCTGCGATAAAAGAGAATCTTGTAGAGTTAGCAAATACATCTATCAATGGCAAATTTCTCTTTTCTGGTACCGCTTTTGGTGTTAAGCCAATAGATGATGATGGAAATTATCATGGCAATTCAAATGAAGTAAAAGCCACAATAGGTGCAGATATAACACTACCCTATACTATAGATGGCAACTCACTCTTTCTAGGTAGTGATAGTGATTATGAAAAAATTGTCTCTACCAATGTAAAGATGTATAGTAATGCTGATGATGATACTCTGCTTAAAAGTAGCGATTCTATAAAAGAGCTTGTTGAAAACAATGGAGACAATATCGGAAGTATTGGCTCTCAGCCAAATGCCTACTTCTACATCCAAGGTAAAAATAGTGATGGTAGTACATTTAAAAATAAGATAACTCTAAGTGTCAATAGTAGTGTTAATGCTCTATTAAATGGTATAAAAAATAGCTTCTCTCCAAGCGATAGTGTAGATGTAACCTTAAACAATCATGGGCAAATTGAGATAAAAGATAAAAATAGTGGGCAAAAATTTTTAGATTTTAGTATAGTTGGAGCGGTTGATAAGGATGGTGGAAATGATGCAAATGTTTCAGACATAGATGATCTTCTTACTGGTAGCAATGTAAATATAGTATCTTTTATAAAGAGTGATTTTACACAAAGTGTAGATGCTGCTAGTGAGGATGTATCATTTGATAGAAATAATTTTACTGTAAAAGATAATATTTTATTGGGAAATGTTGCTCAAATAGATAAAACTACCAATGAGTATGCCACAACTACTACAAAACTAGTAGATGCATCTGGAGTTTCATCTCTTAATACAAAGAGTTTACATTTAAGAGTTAAGCAGATAAATGGCACAACTCAAAATAATGTACAGATAGATTTTAAAAGTGGTGGTTCAACCTTCTCGCTCGATGGTGGAGTAACAAATTATAATATATATGATGCAAAAGGTAATGTAACCAATGGTGATGATATGACATATCAACAATTAAATGATGTCATCTCAATGATTTTAGCAAACAATTTACCTGCTTCTAACACCAAAGCAGGATATGATGCTGCAGTCAGTAATGCTAGATATAGTGTAGATGTATCACTTGATTATCGTGGCAGAATGAGTATCGAAGATAGAGTAAATAGCTCTACAAAAATGGAATTTTCTATCTATGATAGCGATAATGATGATTTTAGTTCAGCTACAGGAAATACCCTCTCCTTTATGTCAAACAATGCTATAAGTGTGGAGGAACCAAATGTAGATATTTTTAAAGACATGGATAAAATGATAAAGGCTGTAAGAGAGGGAAGATTTGTCATGGATAGCTCTTTTGATGATAAAAGAAATCCAGGCATTGAAAATGCCATAAGAAGGATAGAGCATATTAGAGATCATGCATCAAAGTTGCATACAAAGATAGGATCACTATCAAATGCACTTGAAGGAGCTTATGAAAGAAGTGATATGTTGCATTTGCAAGTTACTACTTTACAAACTGAGATAGCTGATGTTGATATAGGTGAGGCATTG
>JALVXV010000196.1 GCA_027038235.1 Campylobacterales bacterium
CCAAAGATATTATTATCCATCAATTCAAACTTTTTGATATATTTTTTATATCTATCTTCAAGCTTTTTATCTTCGATGATCACATAAGAGGTCATAAGTCCTGCAATATTAAAAGATTTGCTTGGAGCATTTACGGTGATAGTTTGCTTTGATATATGCTTTGATAAAGATGCTATAGGTATATGCTTAAGCCCATCATATAAAAAGTCACTATGTATCTCATCGCTTATGATAAGCACATCATTATCTATACAGATTTGAGCTAGTTTTAAAAGCTCCTCTTTAGTAAAAACTCTGCCTGTTGGGTTGTGTGGATTGCAAAGTATAAAAGCTTTTGCCTCTTTTGCTCTTTTTTTAAAATCTTTAAAGTCTATCTCATATCTTCCATCTTTAAGCACTAAAGAGTTTGCACTTACTTTTCTATCGTTTTCTTTGATAAGTCTTGCAAATGGATGATATACAGGTGTTTGGATAATGATACTATCTTTCTCTTTCGTAAAAGCTTGTACTATAAAAGCAATAGAGTTTACAACCCCACTAGCTAGTGAGATAGAGCCCTTTTTTATGCTCCAACCATATCTTCTTTTTTGCCACTTATAAATAGAGCTATAGATGCTCTTTTCATTATAAGGGTATCCAAAAACTCCCTCTTTTACTCTATTTTCAAGTGCTTTTATAATCTTTTTGCAAGATTTAAAGTCCATATCGGCTACCCACATTGGGATAACATCTGTACTTCCATATCTCTCTTGTAAATTTGCAAATTTCATGCTATCACTTCCAACTCTTTGCACCTTTTTATCAAAATTTATCTTTTTCATTTAACAATCCTTTAGATTAAGCTAAGAGTATAGGGCATAGGGCATAGAGCCATAAATGCTCTAAGCTCTTAGCACTCAGCTCTAAGCTCTATTGCTCAAAGCTTCCTGCAAGGCAAATATATCTTTAATGCACCTTTTAAGTTCATCAAGCTTTAGCATATTTGCTCCATCACTTAGAGCAATACTTGGGTCAAAATGAGTTTCAAAGAAAAATCCATCCACCCCAACTGCTGCTGCAGCTCTGCTAAGAGGAGCGACAAACTCTCTTTTGCCACCACTTTTACCACCTGCACCACCTGGCATTTGCACTGAGTGAGTAGCATCGAAAATAACAGGAGCAAACCTTTTCATAATCTCAAGACTTCTCATATCTACTACTAAGTTTCCATATCCAAAGCTACTTCCTCTTTCAGTTAACCAAACTTTAGCCTCTTTTGAGATCTCATATCCGATACCCTCAACTCCTCTTGTTTTTAAAACCTTTTTTACTGAGTATTCCATATCTTCAGGGTTCATAAACTGCCCCTTTTTGATATTGATAGTTCTATTGGTTTTAGCTGCACTTACAAGCAGATCAGTCTGACGACAAAGAAATGCTGGAATTTGCAACACATCTACCACTTTTGCCACCTCTTCAACTTGCCAACTCTCATGAACATCTGTTAAGAGTTTATATCCAAACTCATCTTGAACCTCTTTTAGCATAGCAAGTCCATCTTGAAGTCCAGGACCTCTAAAACTATCTAGGCTAGTTCTATTTGCCTTGTCAAAAGAGGCTTTAAAATAAAACTCTATCCTATCATCTTCATAAAACTCTCTTAATCCTTTTGCTATCTTAAAAAGATTTTCCCTGCTCTCTATCACACAAGGTCCAGCTATTAGTATCATCTACTTTTTCCTTTAGTTTAGAATTTCCTAAATTTGTTGCAAAATTTGGGTTTAATAAATACTCTAGGGCATCTCTATTTACAATTATAGGAAATTTTATATAAAAGAGGAGTAAATTTTATATTTTTGCAAAATTTGGATTTAATATCACAGTATTATCTTAAACCCTTTCTCATTTTCAAGTAGTTTCATTTTTGCTCCATGGGCATTTAATATTTCTAAAGATAGTGCAAGTCCTAAACCATGACCTTTTGTCTTTGTTGTCTTAAATGGTTCATAGAGTATAGAGGTGTCATTTATGGGTGGGGCTGAGTCTATTATCTTAAAATAGTTCTCTTTAAAAATAACCCTAATCTCTGCATTTTCGCTCTCATCTTCTTCTATAGCATCTATGGCATTAAAGATAAAGTTTTGAAGTACTATAGAAAATAGATCAAAATCGACCTCTATCTTAGCATC
>JALVXV010000197.1 GCA_027038235.1 Campylobacterales bacterium
ACTATACTATCTATATCATATTTGATGCCCCTTATTTGACTAACACCTTGAAATATGCCCTGTTTTTTTGTAGCTATGTCATACTTTGTAGTCTCATTGAGGTTGTCAATTAAATCATTATAAGCTGAAATAAATGATTTTACACCCTCTTTTAAACTATCAGTATCATTGGAAATCTTTATAGTAGTTTTACCTGTATCAACAAGCTCTATATCAACTCCTGCAACAAGATCACTAATATCATTTGTACTTCTTGTAATATTTACACCATTAAAGGTAAAATTAGCATCTTGAGCACCACTACCAACAGTAGCAAATCCCAAATCATTTGCAGCAGAACCCCCACCTGTAGAGGAGACGGTTATAGCATTATCAGCCCCTGTATCAGTCGATTTTAGTATAAGCTTATATGGGGTATCTCCACCTACATTCAATATCGATGCACTCATTGTACCATTTGAATTGTCATTGATCATCTCTTCAAGCTCTAAAATGGTGGTATTTTCATCAACATCTATACTAAATGATTTACCATTAGCTAATTTAAATTCAAGAGTATCTGCACTATCAGTAAAAGTGCTTGTTTTTTGATCAAAAGAGGTAGATTCTTGGACATCATTTGTTGCAATATTTGCAACATTTATACTTATATTTTGTGGGGTTACACCATCTTGTGCGGTTGCAACTACAGATGTTCCAACTGTATCGGTTGTAACTTTAGAGTAAATATTGTCATAAGAGAGAGTACTTGCTGCTCCCTTTAGAGATGCTAAAAGTGTTGTAAGCTTTGCAAGTGCATCCTCTTTTTGTTGGTCTGATGAAATTTTTGACTCTATAGGTTTTATAATCGTATCTTGATCTACCTTTTTTAACTTATCTATAATATCATAACTTAATGCACCTTGACTACCTAAGCCCAAGCTGCTTAATGCACCAAAATCAGCCATTTTTTATCCTTTTTGATCGAAAATCATTCCGATAATCTCTTTCATTTTTTCTGCAAGTTTCATTGTCTCTTCTGAAGGAATTTTTCTTATAAGTCTTCCTGTATTTTTTTCTGTAACATCAACAAACATTGTATCTATCTTGTCATTGAAGCCAAATTTGATATTGATATTAAGCGAATCCATCTGCTCATTAAGCTTTTTGACAGTATTATTTAAATGTTGCTGTATCTCTTTTTTATCTTGTCTATTTCTGACTTCACTATTTGTTGTATTTATATTTTGTGAAATCTCTTGTTGCCTTTGTACATTTGATGTTTTTTGATAACTCTGTGTTGAGTCCACTTGTTTGCTAACAGCATTAAATATATCCATCATGCAACTCCTTAAAGTCTAGTTACCCCTAAATCGTCAGTTAAAACATAAACTTTAACATTTTTTTGGTACAATAATAAAAATTTTTATATTTAACCCAAATTTTGCAATAGAGTTTGTTGTAGTATCGTTTATGCTTGAAGATTAGAGGCTTTTAAAAAAGTTGAAGGCTTATCACAAAAGTGTTAAGTCGAAACTTTTTTAAAAGGCTATAAGTTCAATGATATGTGCTAATGCAGTGAAGTCTATTGCAAAATTTGGGTTTAGGGGGCTATGAAGTTGAAGATTTCTATTATGTGTGATTCACTACTGTTACAAAATTCACTCGAAATTTTTTTAAGAGACTATCTCTCATCTTATAAGCAGTGTCATGTGGTTCTAAGTGATAAAAAAAGAGATATTAAAAAACCTATCATCATAATAAACTCTTCAAAAGATGCTGATATCAAAGTACCATTTAGCAAATCATCTTTACTAGCAGATTTACAAAAGATATATAAAAGCAAATTTAAAAAGGGTAATACTCAACATAAAAATACTCTTAGAAAGCTTGAAAAAGAGATAGATAAATTAACCTTAGAGTTTAGAGAGAATCTTATCAAAACAATAAGGGAGTTTTATGAGGAGTGAACTTTATACTACCATAAATAGTGGCAAGTATAAAGGTAAAAAGCTTTTATTGCCACCACTTTCGACTACAAGAAGTACAAAATCTATCATAAAAGAGTCCTTTTTCAATACTATTCAATTTGATATAATTGGTAAAAATTTCATAGAGGTTTTTGCTGGAAGTGGCTCTGTCGGACTTGAAGCTTTAAGCAGGGGTGCAAAGAGGGTCTATTTTA
>JALVXV010000198.1 GCA_027038235.1 Campylobacterales bacterium
CATTAATATGTTTTTAAATAACATGAAAAAGCTTTAATCTAAAAGAGCTTTTTCTACCTCGTTCTGTTAAACAAGGACGAAATTATATAGCAACAATGCTTAAATTGAGGTTAAATTTTGTAAAAATTATAAAATGTGGATGTATCCTGTTTGTGGTTCGATGGCAATAGTTACATTTTTGTCATCGCAAGGGTTATTTTTACATAGTGATATACGGCATTGAGTGGTCAATAGCCTACCTGTTTGATATGGCTTTGTACTTGATGCAAGATTTCCTGCTATTGGTCTGCCTAAATAGTCAAAAGCTATCCTTCTTGCTGCACTACATCCTCCATTAAATTGTACATCTTCTATGCCATAAGTTTCACCAAGTGCCATAGTTTTATCCCTTCTTGAATCAGTTAATGGTATAACACCTGCACTATAGCCACCTGATAGAAACATATTTGAGTTGGTTGGATTTTTTGCTATATTGTCAGAAATATTTACATTACCATCATGATTTAAATCGGAAAATATCGTATATGCCCATACTGTTGTACCGCTTACACTTTGTGCAAAAACTAGTTGCCATCTCTCTTTATACCAATTTGGATCACCTGTATCAAATTTATCATCAACAATTGCTAAATGCTTTGTATATCTTAAGTGTGATACAAGTTGGGTAGATGCTTCTTGAAGTGAATCTCTGCTAAATCTTGGAGCCATAGCTGCAGCTAAAATACCGACAACTATTATAACAAATACAAACTCTAACATCGTAAAGGCATATCTTCTATCGTACTTCAATCTCTTTCCTTATAATAGCAGTAGAAAAATTCTACTGCTATTATATCATAAAATTTTTTATATCTCTTCAGCCTTTTCAATATCATAAAGAATATCATCCATTGGATGTCTATACATTGGCATAGCAAGTCTCTTTTCATCAAGTATATGACCGATAAAACCAATGCTTCTTCCAACTATAAAAAAGGCATTTAAAGTTCCACTCTCTATAAACTCATCTATCTCCTCTTCGCTATACCCTAAAGCTCTCCACATATCAACCATAAGTATCCCTATGGTTCCATCAACATTTAAGATAAGATTATCTTTTTTGCTTGTTGTAAGCTGTTCAACCTCTAAAGCATAATTTAAGAGTGAAGTCTTAGGAAAGTACTCTTTAGCAAATTTTTTTAGCCCCTCTACCCTTTTGTCAGGATTTCTTAAAGATTTTATTCTATGACCAATACCCGGAATTGGAATACCTTGCTTTTTCATATAGCTTAAAAATTGTGCTGGAGTTAAATTGTTATCATTTGCATATTTAAAATATTTTGCAGCCCCATCAATTGCTCCACCAAATCTAGGACCTATTGTCAAAAGTCCTGTTACTAAAGATTCAACTACAGATTTACCTGCTCTTGCAGTTACCTTTGCATTGTGAGCTCCACTTACTGCAGGTCCATGATCTGCAACAGTCTTTAAAACTGTCTCTATAAAATCAGTAGCCCATCTTGGATACTGCTTTTTAAACCATAGAAGTGCTATTACATCACCTATGCTTTTACCAGTATCAGGGGTAGCTACTGAACTGATAGGAAAACCTGCATAAGTTGCCTCTTCACCTCTATCATCGCTTATAGTACATATAAAATTTTTAGGTCTTCTATTTTTTGAAATAACTTTTACTTCAGGCTCTTCTATCTTAGTTATAACACCTTCATTGCTAAGTTTTGTATAAACCTCATGAATAATTTTTGGTAATTCATTAAAGCTCTCTGGCACATAAAAACCTGCCTCTTTCATCGCTTTGTTTTTTGCTATGGCAGTCTCTCTATCAACATTTGCACTTGCTCCTGCATGACCAAACTGTACTCCGCTACTAAAGTATTGAGCAATAGTTCCTATACACCAAGAGATGATAGGCTTGGTAATTTTGCCCTCTTTAACAGCCTCAATTACTTTATACTCCTCTGTTCCACCAACCTCTCCAAGAAGTATCATATACTTTACTTGCGGATTATCTTGCATTCTAAGAAGATTATCTATAAAGGTAGAACCGACAAATCTATCCCCGCCTATAGCAACACCCTCAGCAATACCATCTGCATTTAAAGCGATAATATTTGACATCTCATTAAACAATCCGCCACTTCTTGTAACAAGTCCACAACTTCCTGCTCTATGCAACTTAGACTTGATGATATTTTCTATAGTTCCACCAATATTTGCTATCTTAAAGGCTCCTGGAGCTATAGCACCAACAGTAGCAGGTCCTATGATGGTTATACCCTTTTGTCTAGCGGTGCTATTCATTATCCTTGCCATTCTCTCTGGAATTCCCTCAGCTGTTATCATGATAGTCTTAAACTGCCCATTAATTCCAATAGCCTCCATGGTTACATCATAAGCAGTTCTAAATGAACCAAAATTCAAAAGCACATCTGCATTTGGAAAATCTTTTGCTGCTGCTTGAGTATTTTTATATATTGGAATCATTATCTCATCATTGCCGTAAAAATACTTATCAAATTTATTATTGCTAGTTGGAGCAACTATAGCTGCTACTGAGGGCTTTTCTCTACCTATAACATAGTCATAATCAAGCATTCTTTGAATTGCACTTTTGTTATTGTTCCAAAATATTGCCTGTGTATCTTTAGTAAATAATGCACCCATCTTACTTCTCCTCCAATGCCATTCTAACTATATCAGTTACATGAGTTTCGGGCCCATAAACTTCTATATAAAGCCCTAACCTATCAGCAGCCTCTTTTATATCTTTAAGCCCTTTTTCATAGTTTGGACCACCTCTTCTAACATATATCTTAACCCCAACATCTTTTAATTTTTCAGCATACTCTTCAAAAGCTTGGATGATACCTGTAAATGTCTTAGCAACATCAGTAAAATTTGCTATAGCTCCACCAATAATAAGTATCTTATCTCTTCCTTTTGGATCTTTATGTCTAGTCATAAGATCAAAAATAGTCTCAGCATAAAATCTTGTCTCATCCGTAGTAGGTCCGCCACTATACTCTCCATAGTTTGCCAATTCGCTTACATCAGTCATATCGGCAATAGTATCAGCATAGACAACACTTGCTCCACCACCAGCTACCATTGTCCATACTCTGCCCATTGGATTTAGTATAGTAAGCTTTAAACTTGCTCCACTTTTAGCATCTGCCTTAGCGATAGCCTCCTCTTCAGGACTTTTCTTATCCATTCCAAAAGGTGTAGGAAACTCTATATTTCCCCATTTATCTTTCATCATAAATCCAGCAGTATCATCCAATCTTGCAACAAGATCTAAGATATGCATATTGTTTTCTATCATCACAAGTGGATTTATCTCTAAATAGGCAAAGTTTAAGTCTCTATAAAATTTATAAAACTGCTTAGCAAAAGTTATAAATACCTCTTTTTTATCTGCTGGAATATCCTGAGGAACATTTGCTCTAATAAGATGCTTTATATCTGCATCGCTTAAATCTATAGGAATAACTGCTTCAGTTACCTTTTCACTCCAGCCCTCTTCTACCTCCATGCCTCCTTCAGCTGACATATAAAGCACATCATCTTCACCCACAGTTGTCGCAGCTATATAGTACTCTTGATCTTGGGTGTGAGGTGTAAATGGCTCTACTATAAAGTGTGTAAGATATCCCTCTTGACCAGATATCAAAAGTGTCTCATGAGATCTTTTTTCATCTATCCATTTTGCAGCATCTTCTAATGTTACATCTCCAGGTTTATCAATCTTGAATAAAACAAGACCATTTTTTCCACGTTTTCCAAAAAGCATATCAGGTTTTGCAACAAGTGGTTTTTGGTTTAACCACTCAAAACCATGCTCTTTTGCCTTCTGCCTAAGTTCATCTCCACTAGTTACTAGCACGGACTGAAAGCCATATTCAAAACCACTAAAATAGTCATTCCAATGCTTTGCAAATAGTGCTTTGCCATCATATTCGCGTATTGCTCTTTGAGCCATAACTGCTCCTTATTTAAAATAATATTAGTATCTTGCGATTATACAACAATTAGCAATAATTATTCAAATTTTAAATGGATTTTTGAAAAATTTTTGCTTATTTGTGTAATTTTGAAACAAATACTTGAAAAATGGGCTTGTTGTAGTAACTTATTGTAACACTTTTACTATTTTTTAGCTTATCATAAGTCAATCGATACTCCCCTTTATCTTCAATGCCATAGAATTTTAATCTCAAAGCAAAAGCTCTATTGGCTATATTTATCCTATTGATATTCATACTTTTTAATCTTTTTGCAACCTCTTTTGCAAAATCATATCTATAGGTAAAGTGCTTTTTAGGATTTGTCAAAACTAGATATAATGGCTTATTGAAGTAGATAAGTACAAAATTTATTAAAAGTGAACCAAAGACAATAATAAAAAAAAGTTTATGCCATCTTCTAAGCTCTGGTATTCTCACTCTATAACTAGATAAAAATGTCTTTACCATCAAGGGTGTTGCTATGATAGCAAAGGGAGCAAAATCTTCAAGTCTTATTTTTTGTCTAAAAGATAGCAATAATGAAAAGATAAATGCTACAAATGATATAAACCAAAGGATACTCTTTTTCTCTTTTATAAGTATTCTATACTCAGTATAAAAAAAGTATAAAAATACCAATGGTGAAAAGATAGCACTATAGATTGCTAAAGTATCTATAAAATAATTTTTGGGCTTACCTCCAGTATCAAAGCCCCAAACATACATACTTATCCCAAATAAAATCAAAGAGAAATATAAAAGTATATTATCCTTTTTATACAGCGAATAAAAGATGAGCGATAGATAGAAGATAGAAAAAGAGTTATCCACTAAAAATGAGAGCGATAAAACCAAATAAGCAATAATATTCCTCTTTGATTGATATAGATATATAAACATTAAAGATAAAAATATAACTATCTCAGCACTATTTACCAAAAGTGCAGCACTATTTGTGCCTGGAAGTAAGAGATAGATAATAACACTAAAGACTCTATCACCTTTTCTTTTTAGATACTGTTTGCTAAGTTTGTAGAGCAAAATGGTACTTAAAATGTGAAAAAATATAAAAGGTATCCTCAAAGCAAAATCATTTTGTCCAAAAATTAAGCTAGAAAATCTGATCAAATAGTGTATAAAAGAGGTTGAATTAAAAAATATCATAGCTTCATGATAGCTAATGCTAAGAGTTTTAACCCCATACAATAAAAAGACAAAGTGAATAAATAAAGCAAGACCTATCAAAAGTGTCTCATTTAAAAACTTGCTTTTGTTAAGATTGGAGCCTAAATATTTCACTTTAAATCCTCAAAAAATTATCCAATATCTTATACCCATGTTCACTCATGATTGATTCTGGGTGATATTGTACTCCATATATTTGATGATTTTTTATCTCTAAAGACATAATCTCCCTATCACCTTCGCTAAAAGATGTAACTTTGATAATATCTGGTAAATTATCTTTTTCCACTACCAACGAATGATACCTTGTAGCTATAAACTCCTTTGGCATATCTTTGTATAAAATAGTCTGCTTATCATTCATTACTATCTTTGAGGTTTTTCCATGCATCATCTTTTTAGCTCTAACAATTTTGGCTCCAAAACTCTGTGCAATAGTTTGATGCCCTAAGCAGATACCAAGTATAGGAAGTTTATCTTTAAAATACGATACACACTCTAGCGAAATCCCTGCCTCATTAGGTGTAGCCGGACCGGGTGAAATGATAATCTTTTCAGGATTTAACTTTTCTATCTCTTTAACACTCATTTCATCATTTCGTATAACATTCAAATCAGCCCCTAGTTCTAAGCAATACTGGACTATATTGTAAGTAAAACTATCATAATTATCTATCATAAGTATCATATCATTTTATCCTTTTATATTATCTCATTCAACTGTTTTTTTATTTGTCTAATTTCATATTGTGTTAGTATGGCAATTTTTTTTATAAATCTTGAATTATCTATAGATCTTATCTGTGTAATAACCGCATCAGAATCTTGTTGTAAATGATCTCTTTTTTTGATTCTAAATCTTATAGGTTCTGCATCGTCAATCAAAGCAGTAGATAAAGGGATAATGATAGTCGTCGGGTAACCATTTTGAATCAATTCATTATTTTGAAATACAACTGCCGGTCTAATCTTGCCCATTTCATTATTTTTTTTCACAGGGTTTAAATTGATCAGCCATATTTCACCTCTACAAGGCATCTGATAAAATTCCTTCATAGCTTTTATAGATATCCAAATCAATATCTTTAGTTTTTTTTACAGCTTTAGCCAACTTAGAGCTTTTCTCTTTTTTTATGGCATCTGCATATAAACCAATAGCTTCTCTGATAATATCACTTTTTCTTTTATGCAAAGTTTCAGACAATTCAATTAAAGTGCTTTCCAATTTTTTATCCAATCTAACTGTTGCGGTCATAATTAATTTCCTTGTATTTTTGTATTACAGTATTATAGCTGATTTTTAAATAATTATCTATAAACCTTCAATTCGTTATACAAGCTATCTCTCTCAACCGGAATAAAACCGCTATCTTTTATAAGATGAATAAATTCATCAAGTTTCATTCCATTTGCACTTTTTGCTCCTGCGGCTGAATTGATAGACTCTTTTTCTATCGTTCCATCCAAATCATCTGCACCAAACTCTTGGGCTATAAGAGCTAAATTTACAGTAGATGTTACCCAGTATGCTTTGATATGAGGCAGATTATCCAAGACAAGTCTTGAGATGGCATAAGTTTTTAGTATCTCTTGAGAAGTTGGAAAATCCTCTACCTTTAGATAGTTATTTCTCTTTTGATAAACAAGCGGTATAAAGGCATTGAAACCTCCTGTTATATCTTGGAGCTCTCTTATTCTTATCATGTGATCTATCCTGTGAGATCTATCTTCAATATGACCAAAAAGCATAGTAACATTACTTTTTTTGCCTCTTTTATGCCAAAGTTTATGTATCTCAAACCAATTTTTTGAGCTTACTTTGCCTTTACATATCTTTTCTCTTATACCCTCATCAAATATCTCAGCTCCGCCTCCGGGCATAGAATCAACACCGTTTTGTATCATCAATTCTATAACTTTTTCATAGCTTAAGCCGTTACTTTCACTTAAAAAATTCACCTCAGCTGCTGTGAGAGCTTTTATGTGCAAATGAGGATATAACTCTTTTATCTTTTTAAAAATTCCTAGATACCACTCAATACCTACTTTTTCATTATGGGCTGAAACTATATGAACCTCTTTTATACCATGAGTTAGTGCATTTTTTACAATATTTAGTATCTCTTCATGAGTCATTGTGTATGGATTTGGATTTTTCCTGTTTGCTGAAAATGCACAAAATTTGCATATATCTTTGCACTCATTTGTAGGATTGATATGTCTATTTACATTAAAAAAACTTTTTTTACCATAAAGTGCCACTCTTTTTTCATGAGCTAATTTTCCTAAAGTAAAAAGATCCAAATCATAAAGCTTTAGAGATTCGTTAAAATCTAACCTTTGGTTGTTTTTGATTTTTTCTATTATCTGTTTCATTATCCTACTTTATTATTTTTTTGAGATTATACCAAAATTTAAAAAATATATAGTTATAATACTCAATTATTTTATACAAAAAGGAAAAACAATGCTTAGTAGATTTCATCTGCAAGAGAGAGGTACGGATGTCAAGACTGAGGCAAGGGCTGGTTTTACGACATTTTTGACTATGATGTATATAGTTCCTGTAAATGCTATCATCATGGGGAAAACAGGTATGGATATGGGTGCTATTATGAGTGCAACTGCACTTATAACTATCATAGCAACAATCCTAAATGGTATCTGGGCAAATACACCTATTGCTATGAGTGTAGGAATGGGGCTAAATGCCTATTTTACTTTTGGATTAGTTCTTGGCATGAAACTTCCTTGGCAGACAGCTTTGGGTATAGTTTTTATCTCAGGAATTCTTTTTGTAATTCTCTCATTTACAAAGTTTAGAGTATGGGTTATGCAAAGTGTGCCTTTAGATCTTAGACGAGCCATTAGTGCTGGTATAGGGGCTTTTATAGCCTTTATAGGTCTTAAGCAGATGGGCATAGTTGTAGCTAATCAAGCTACTTTAGTATCACTTGGAAATTTATCTGATCCACATGTATTACTTGGTATATTTGGTTTGCTAGTTGCATTTGCACTATATAGCTGGAGAGTAAAGGGTGCTTTTATACTGGCTATTTTAGTTACATCTATTGTGGGTTGGGCTTTTGGACTTGGAGAGCTACCTAAAACTTTTATCTCTTTACCGGCTTCTATAGATCCAATATTTTTAAAACTTGATATAAAAAGTGCACTATCGCTCTCACTTTTGCCTGTTATTATCACATTTTTGATCACAGATATGTTTGACTCGCTTGGAACACTAGCTGGTGTTGGATATAGAGCTGGTCTTTTTAAAGATGATTCAAAAGAGCTTCAAAAGACACTTGAAGTTGATGCGGTTGCTACTAGTGTTGGTGCGATTCTTGGTGTGTCAACTACTACAAGTTTTATAGAGAGTGCTAGTGGAGTTGAAGAGGGCGGAAGAACTGGGCTTACTGCTGTATTTACAGGTCTATTTTTTATACTTACACTCTTTATGCTTCCTGTTTTTCAATCAATCCCTGAAAATGCTATCTATCCAATACTAGTAATGGTAGGGGCTTTGATGTTTGGTGAATTAGAGCATATAAATTTCAAAGATATACCCACATCCATATCAGCTTTTATCACTACTTTAATGATGCCTTTGACATACTCTATTACAAATGGCTTATCTTTGGGTTTTATTGCATATCTATTTTTGCTTGTTATCAGAGGTGAATTTGAGAGGATAAATATAGGTGTAATCTCTTTGGCCATTATTGGTTCACTTGTCTTTATCTTTCACTAATTGGATATATTAGATGATATTTTATGATTATGATGAGTTTAGTAAAGATGTAGAGATCATGGCAAAAGAGCTAAAGGAGTATGGCTGCGACACTATCGTAGCCATAGCTAGAGGCGGTATGACTTTGGGTCATTTTTTAGCTGAATATTTGAGCATAAGAGATCTCTACTCTTTAAACTCCATCCATTATGACAATCAACAAAAGCTTGAATATATAAAAGTTTACAATATTCCTGATCTTTCAAAAGCTAAAAAGGTTGTTATCGTTGATGATATTATTGATAGCGGTGAAACAATGCATGAGATAACAAGACTTTTACAAGAGAGATTTCCTTTGGTAGAGTTTAAAAATGCTGCTATATTTTATAAACCTACCTCTATCATAAAGCCTGACTTTGCTGTCAAAGAGGCAAAGGGGTGGATAGAATTTTTCTGGTCAAAGGCCACTAACTAGGGGTAAAGGTGGAGAGGAGTAAAGGGGTAAAGGTAGAGGAAAAATCGTGTATGAGTTAAGATACAAGATTGAGGATTTGATAGAAAAAGATGCTGA
>JALVXV010000199.1 GCA_027038235.1 Campylobacterales bacterium
AGACAGTAGAACAGGTTTTACAAGAGAAGTCAAAAGAGTTGGGTACTAAGATAGAGATAGTTGAGTATGTTAGATTTGAACTAGGAGAGGGTTTAGAGAAAAAGGGTTGCGATTTTGCAGCAGAAGTCGCCGAACAACTTAAATAAGCTAAGAGCTAAGAGCCAAGAGCTTAGGGTATAAAGCAATCAGCTCTAAGCACTATGCTCTAAGCTTTTTTATTAAGATTTGATTGGATATAATATGGCTGTGGGAAACTTGAAAATAAACGAAGAAGGGAAAGGCTTTGTTTAGTAACTCACAGTCAAAAAAGAGTGATGATATACTTCTTAGTTGTGAAGATATATCTCACTCTTTTGAGTATCCTCTATTTTTTGATGTAAAGCTCTCACTTAGTAAAAAAGAGAGTATAGCAGTTTTAGGTGTAAGTGGTAGTGGTAAATCCTCACTTTTGCACATTCTCTCAACTCTGCTTAAACCAAATAGTGGCAAGGTTTATATAGATTCTAAAGATATATACAGTTTAAAAGATGATGAGCTACTTAAACTTAGAAGAGAAGATATAGGTATCATATTTCAGTCCCACTATCTTTTTAATGGCTTTAGTGCTTATGAAAATATTGAACTATCCTCTATACTTACAGATAAAAAGATAGATATAAACCTTTTAAAACTTTTTGATATAGAGAATATTTTAGATAAAAAGGTTACAGAACTATCTGGTGGTCAGCAACAAAGAGTATCTATCGCTAGAATATTAACAAAAGAGCCAAAGATAGTTTTTGCTGATGAGCCAACTGGCAATCTTGATAGACAGAGTGCAAAAAATGTAATGAGTGCTATATTTGAGTATATTTATGATAATAGTGCAGCTTTGTTTTTAGTAACCCATGATGAAGATTTAGCAAAGAGATGTGATAAGATATATAGACTGAAAGAGGCAGAGCTTATAAGGGAGAAATAGATGGAGTTTTTGCACTTCATTAGTAGCAACAATGCAATTATTTTTTTACTTCTTTTTAGTAGAATTAGTGGTATAATGGCATTTTTCCCTTTTTATTCATATAGCTCTATTCCAATGAGTTTTAAAGCACTTTTTGCTATTTTTATGACTATTTTTCTATTTCCAAATGCTACCTTAGATATAGCCAATTTTGACATTATAACACTCTCCTTAGCGGTTATGAGTGAACTTTTTTTGGGACTTATAGGCGGTACAATTTTACAAATCATATTTGCAGCTTTAGGAGTAGCAGGAGAGCAAATTTCATACATTATGGGTTTTTCTCTTGCTAGTAGTATAGATCCAATGACAGGAGTAAATTCACCAATTATTGGAAAATTTATAATGTTTTTATCACTATTGATACTTCTAGCTTTTAATGGTCATCATCTAGTGCTTATATTTTTAAATAAATCTATAGGAGATATAACTCTTGGAGGGTTTTATCCAGATATTTCAATATGGCACTACATATCAAAAGCAGTTACCAATATGTTTATCTTTGGGTTTATCATCTCCTTTCCTATAATAGCTCTTTCGCTTTTAAGTGATGTTATCTTTGGTATGCTTATGAAAACTATGCCACAATTTAATCTTTTGGTAGTAGGTTTTCCTATAAAGATAACTATCTCATTTGCAGTCTTAAGTGTGATACTAGGTTCGGTAGTATATATATTTAAAAGAGAGTTTTTAGAGGCTATTAGACATCTGTATATGCTACTTTAAACTATCTTAAAAAGATTTTATTATAAAATGGGTAATAAAAAAATTTTGGAGAGAGAATATGCAAATTTTACTTATCAACGACAACTCATCAGTATCTAAGCTTATCAACCTAACAGCAAAAAAATATGACTATGATATAGAGGAGGTGGATGATATATCTAAAGTTGAAGATGGAAAAAGAGATATTGTTTTTGTAGATGATGGAGTTTTAAAAGAGGTAGATAGTGCTCTTTTAAAAGAGAGAACAGAGTGTGAAGAGTTGGTATATATAGGTTCTAAAGGTGTACAAAAGCCAGATGAGTATAAACATATGCTTATCAAGCCATTTTTACCAAGTGATTTTAAAAAGATTGTAGAGAGTATTGCACAAGAGGATAAAGCTACAGAGCAAGAGACAAAAGAGCAAGAGGTTGTACAAGAAGATGTTGATAGCG
>JALVXV010000200.1 GCA_027038235.1 Campylobacterales bacterium
TCATATTTGGGTATAATTTGCTCTTTTGAGAGTATAAAAAATCTTGTAACATTTCCTGCAATATCTTCAAAATCATCTTTTAATATTTTAAGATCATAGATATCAGCTGCCAAAGATGAAGCAATTGCAGCAAAACTTCTATCATTTTTCTCCTTGATCTCTTTTGCACTTCCAGCGGTATCAAGCTTGGCTACAGCTTTAAGCCCAAGTTTATTTATATGATTTTGACATTGAGCTAGGGCTTGAGGGTGGGATAAGACATACCTTAAGTCATCAATTTTACTCCCTTTTAAGCCAAGTAAGCAGTGTTTAACAGGTTCAAAATGTTCACCTATAACATATAAAGACATCTTTGGTATGAGCCTATATATCTCCTCTACTCGTCCAGCGGTGGAATTTTCTAAAGGTATCATAGCAAGTCTTGCCCTACCCTCCTCTACCATTTGCATAGCATCTAAAAAACTCTCACAAGCAACAGCCTCCATATCAGGATAAGCATTTTTACAAGCTAGATGAGAATATGCCCCCTGATAACCCTGATATGCGATAATATTTTGCATTATTTAGCCTTTTATATTTTTTCTAAAATGTGCAGATACTCATAAGTACTATTTGCTTTATGGTTTCTATTTTGAGTTTTATCTGCTTTAAATCTTTGGTATTCTTGCATGACCAAATCATACTTGCCATATTTTTTCATTATATTTTTAATATCTTCTTTCCTCATAAGACCCTCATTGTTGTAGCTTAAAAATATATATCTGAAATTTGCATCTCTTATAAGCTCTTCAAAACTATTTTTTACCTCATTTTTTTTACAGTAAGAGGAGCGATTATACACAGGAAGTCCTGTTTTGCCTCTTGGCTTAAAGGGTTTATAGAGTGCTATTGTATTTAATAAGTGATAGTTAGCACTATATTGCCTTTGGTTGTATGGTGGATCAAGATATAAAATATCACCCTCTATTTTTTTAATCAATTCATTGCTATCTTCGTTAAATACTTGATGAAAATTATCATTTTGGATAAAATCAGCACCTTCTATGACTAACTCTTTTTGTGCAGATTTTTTAAGATCTTTTAAAAAAGCTCCATAAACTGAGGCGGTGTTTGCTACCTTATCGGCACTCTCAATAAGTGAAGCTAGTAAAAAATAGTACAAATCATCATCTATCTCTTTGTTATCATGCCATTTTTGGATCTGAGTTCTTATACTATCTATCTTTTTACCATTTTCATCACTAAAATACTCTCTACCACTTCCACTACCCATGCAATAGTTTTGATATATAAAACCATTATCAATTAAAGGTAGATTATTAAGTTCATCTATATAATCATCTTTGTCTTCAATACCAGTATGATTGGCTATATAATTTCTATTTAAAACATAACTATAATATTCTAAATCATTTGCTATAACCTGTTTAACATCCTTTTTAAAAACTCTCCCAACAATACCAGTTCCAGCAAATATATCACAAAAAATTTTATCGCTTAGATCATTACCAGCTACTGATATTATCTCCTCTTTTAGCCATGCAGAGAGTTTAAACTTACTTCCTATGTAATTCATCAAAATCTATATAAAAACTCTTACTACAAAAGGAGCTAAAGATATACCCAAAGAGTATATCTTTCTCCTTTTAAAATATTTTTTATCTTCTCTACCATAGCTCTAAGCTCTAAGCCCTAAGCTCTTCGCTCCTAAATTCCTGCTTCTTCTCTTCTTTGGAGCATCTCCCACTTTTTATCTACTTCTTTTTGTATCTCATCTATGATATATTCATTCTCTTTTTTGAAAAGATGTTTAAATCTTCCTTGAGCTCCTAAATAGTCTCTAACAGGAATTACATTTTTTGGTCTATATGTGATATGTAATTCATGACCATTTATGATCTCATAGAGAGGAAACACTAAAGAATCAGTAGCTAAATCACTTATATCTATAGTCTTATTTGATGCAAATTTCCACTCAGTTGTACAAGCACTCATAGCATTTATATAAACAGGTCCCTCAGTATCAAGTGCTGTTTGAAACTTCTTGACCATATCTTTCCACTTATTTGGTGCAACTTGAGCCACATAAGGAGCCCCATGAGCTGCCATGATAGCAACCATATCCTTTTTCATCTTTTTCT
>JALVXV010000201.1 GCA_027038235.1 Campylobacterales bacterium
CTTTTGGTCAAATGCGAGGCTGGAAGATTTGTATATCTGCAAAATGGGGCACTCTGTATAAGTCCATCTAAGGGTGTACATTTTGGTATCAAATGGCAATATTTTTTATGTATAAAGTGTTTATGAAGATAGACTATTCTACTCTTATCAAACCTTGCACTTACACACCCCTTCCAATATCTAAAGGCATTGGGAGAGATGGATGCAAGTCTCATCAACTCCTTTGCAAGTATAAAGTTATCTAATACACTATTATCGCTTAAATGATACATTTTCATAATCTCTATTTTAGCATATAATTGATAAAATACTACAAAGGAGTAAAAAGAGGTGGATTTTTGTGAAGATTGGCTAGAGCATGACTACAACCCTTTTATCCTATTTGATAAGGATGGGAAAGTTATCAATGTCAATGCTGAGGCACAATTTTTGCTCGGAGTTGTCTCATCAAAGCAGATATTTGAACTTGCCACTACCTATGCAAATCAAGGGTATGGGTTTAAAACCACTATAGTTGATATAAGCTATGAAAAGTATAATTTCTATGCATTGACTGTCGGCTACAATGATGATCAACATATAGGTATAAAGCTCTATAAAAAACCAAACAAATCTTTTGAACTTGATGCACACAACAATACAAAGATAAATATCTACTCTATCATAGATCTGTGTATAAGCTCACTTTCAACCTCTTCAAATGCAACTCACAAGAAACTTTTAGACCCAACATTTCCAGATATTTTTCTAAAAGTAGATCTCTTCTTAAAGCTTCTCTCAAAGATTTATAACTCCTTTAAAAATTCAAAACTAATCACTACAAAACTGCATTTAAAAACAGGGGAGCATATCATATATAAAGATAAAAAATTTTCTATCTTTGTTTTGGAAATATCCGGAGACAAAAGAGATAGCGAAGATGATTATATCATAAAAGAGATCGCTCCCCTATCAAACTCAGTTGTCAATATCAAAAAAGATATGGTATCTATAGAGCTTCCTTTGATAGATGATATCAACTCTACACATTAAATCTAAAGTGCATAACATCACCATCTTGGACTATATAATCCTTGCCCTCAAGTCTCATTTTACCAGCCTCTTTAGCTCCATTTTCTCCACCAAAAGCTACAAAATCTTCATAACTTATAACTTCAGCTCTAATAAAACCCTTCTCAAAGTCATTATGAATTACTGAGGCTGCTTTTGGTGCCTTCCAACCCTTTTTGATAGTCCAAGCTCTTACCTCTACAACTCCGGCGGTAAAATAACTAATTAGCCCAAGCTTTTCAAAGGATAATTTTATGATTCTATTTAGTCCAGACTCCTCTATACCAAGCTCATTTAAAAACTCATTTGCCTCCTCATCTTCAAGTCCTACCAGCTCCTCTTCTATCTTAGCACAAAGCTTTATGACATCTGCTCCTACCTCTTTAGCATGTTTTTTAACAGCCTTTACATACTCATTATCTTCAAGAAGAGACTCTTCATCAACATTTACACCATATATGATCTCTTTATTTGATAAAAATCTAAGCTCCCTATCTAAAGCCTTAAAATTTTCATCATCTTTTTTCAAAAAGGTACTTACAGGTTTTATTTCGTTTAGATGAGAAAGTAACTCTTTTGCTAATTCTAGTGGCTTTATAGCTTTTTTATCAGCTTTTGCTTGTCTAGTTAATTTTTCTATCTTCTTTTCAAGTTGTTCAATATCGGCAAAGATAAGTTCACTCTCGATGATCTCTATATCTCTTAATGGGTTGATACTATTTTCTACATGAGTTATATTTTCATCATCAAAACATCTTACCATATGAAGTATCACTTCAACCTCTCTAATATTGCTTAAAAATTTATTACCAAGCCCCTCGCCCTTACTAGCTCCCTTTACAAGTCCAGCAATATCTACAAACTCTATAGTAGAGTACTGTATTTTATTTGGATTGACTATCTTAGCTAACTCATTTAGTCTATTATCAGGTACTGGCACTACGGCTTTATTTGGTTCAATAGTACAAAATGGATAGTTAGCACTCTCAGCATTTTGAGCCTTTGTTAAAGCATTAAAGGTTGTTGATTTGCCAACATTTGGAAGACCTACGATACCTACACTTAAGCCCATTATTTTACCTCTTTGTGGGTATTTTTTAACTTATTTGCAAAATCCTTTAGCCAATATACACACATTCTCACTCCTGCTCCACTAGCTCCTGCTTGATTATATCCCCACTCCTTTTCTACAAATGCAGGACCTGCAATATCAAGATGAAGCCATCTATCTTTATACTCATCTTTTATAAAATTATCCAAAAATAGAGCTGCTGTAATCGCTCCGCCATATCTGGAGATAGATATATTTGAAATATCAGCAATAGAGCTTTTTAAAAGTTTCTTTAAGTATCTATTGAAAGGGAGTGTACTTGTAAGTTCGCCACTTTTTTTTGCTGAAAATGATATGCTATGTTTTAGCTTACTATTATGCCCCATGATACCTGTGGTATATTCACCAAGAGCTACCACACAGGCTCCTGTCAATGTAGCTAAATCTACTAAATAGTCTGGCTTTAAATCTTGAGCAAAATCCAAACAATCTGCTAAAACCAATCTACCCTCAGCATCAGTATTTCTCACCTCTATAGTTTTACCACTTCTTGCTTTTAATACATCATCAGGCTTATAAGCATTGCCACCAATCATATTTTCTGCAGCACCTACTATAGCATGGACTTCAAAAGGGAGCTTTAACTCACTTGCAGCTTTTATTATATGAAGAGCTGCACTTGCTCCACTTTTATCTGATTTCATTGTTACCATATAATCACTTGGCTTTAGACTAAGTCCTCCACTATCATAAGTCAATCCCTTTCCAACAAAGACAAATCTCTTTTTAGCATTTTTTGGTTTATAACTTAGTCTTATAAGTCTTGGCTTATTTGTACTAGCTTTTGCAACTGCTAAAAATGCCCCCATCTTTTCCTTTTTTAAAAACTTTTCATCGCCGATAAAGCACTCTACATTATCCAATTTTTTAGAGAGATTTTTTGCATACTCTGCCAATTTAGATGGTGTCATATCAAATGGGGTAGTATTTACTATATCTTTTGCCCTGTTTGTAGCCTCAGCTATAATAATGCCCTCTTTGATAGCTTTTTTTGTCGAATCAAGACTATAAGTATTGCCACTATAATCCTCGGTAGAAACTTTTATACTTTTTAAAGAGAGCTTATCTCTTTTACTTTTATACTTATCAAAGCTATAGCTACCCAATACAATACCCTCAGCCAAAGCCCTAGCATTTATAGGTGGACATTTTTTGGTATAAAGTCCAACTTTAGCACTTTTATAATCAGCTTTTTTGATACACTTTAGAGCATTTGATATAGATACTCTTATATCATCTGGTTCAAAAGATGAACAAGCACTATATACTCTATCAACTTCTGGCAAAAATAGCACCTCATCCTCTTCGCCTTTAAAGCCAAGCTTTTTAAACTTATCTCTATCCTCTATCCACTTATGTTCAAAATTTTTATCTACTACCAAAATAATTTCGCAATCAGCCTTTATATTTTTGATAGCTTTATTTACAACTTCAATCTTCATTATCATTCCTTTATTTTTGTGTAGTTTTATGAAAATAGTACCATATCCCACTAATTACAATAATAGCTAATGGGATAGTGATATACCAATATCTCTTTGCAAAGTGTAAAACTTGCAAAATCTCCTCTCCAAAGATATATGCCAATGTTATCGTAATAGATGCCCAAATCATAGCAGCTATAAAGTTTATGATAGCAAACTTTTTTGCACTATATCTTGTAGTACCTATAAACATAGGCAAAATAGTCCTAAGACCATATAGGTACCTCTGGATAAAGACAACTATCCAGCCATATTTATTTAAAAGTATATTTGCAAGGGCAAATTTTCGTCTTTGAGTTTTAAAGAGCTTATGTATATACTTTTTATTGTACCTTCCTATATAAAAATATATCTGATCCCCTGTAAAACCACCAAGACCAGCTACAAAGATGGAGGTCATTAGATCCATATCTCCTGTATGAGATAACACTCCAGCCATCACAAGACCTGTTTCACCCTCAGCTATACTCCATATAAAGAGTATGATATATCCATACTCAATAAGCCAATTTATAAATATTTGTTCCAAAAAAATCCTTAGTTCTAATCAAAATGCAAAATATCTTTTGCTTGAATCATATCTTTATCTCCCCTACCAGAGAGGTTTATAATAATAAGTGAATTATCCAACATCTCTTTTGAGATTTTTTTTAGATATGCTACAGCATGAGAGCTTTCAAAAGCTGGTATAATACCCTCCTTTTGTGAAAGCCATACAAAAGCATCAAGTGCCTCTTTGTCTGTAATATGGTCATACTCAACCTCTTTAAGCTCTTTTAAATAGGCATGTTCAGGACCAATTCCTGGATAATCAAGTCCAGCTGAGATGGAGTAAGCCTCCTTTATCTGTCCATCATCATCTTGCAAAAGATAGCTAAGCTGACCATGTAAAACTCCCGGAGATCCTTTGAGCAAAGATGCACCATGTTCATTGGTATCTACACCTTTACCACCAGCTTCTATGCCGATACATCTTACCCCATCTTCTACTAAAAAATGGTTAAATATACCCATAGCATTACTTCCGCCACCTATACAAGCGATAACAAAATCTGGCAAAGTATGTTCAAGCCTAAGTATCTGGGCTTTTGCCTCATATCCAATGATAGATTGAAAATCTCTAACCATCAGAGGATATGGATGAGGACCTGCAACAGTTCCTATGATATAAAATGTATCTCTTGCATTTGTTACCCAATATCTTATAGCCTCATTCATGGCATCTTTTAAAGTTTTGCTACCGCTCTTTACAGAGTGTACTTTTGCTCCAAGAAGTTTCATCCTAAAGACATTTAGCTCTTGTCTTTGGACATCTTTTTCACCCATAAATATCTCACACTCAAGCCCCAAAAGTGCAGCAATTGTAGCGGTTGCTACTCCATGCTGACCTGCTCCTGTCTCAGCTATTACTCTTTTTTTACCCATCTTTTTAGCGATAAGTCCTTGAGCGATGACACTATTTACCTTGTGGGCTCCAGTGTGATTTAAATCCTCTCTTTTTAGATAAACTTTTGCCCCAATTTCATTGCTTAAATTTTCAGCAAATGTTAGAGGTGAGGGTCTGCCTACATAATCTTTAAGATAACTATTTACTTCACTCCAAAACTCTCTATCAAATCGCAACTCTTTATATATGCTATCTAGCTCTAAAAGTATTGGCATCAATGTCTCAGGTACAAATCTACCTCCAAACTCCCCAAAGTGTCCATTTTTATCTGGGTCAAACTCAGATGGTTTTGGAATATACATCAATCAATCTCCAAAAGAGAGTATATATTACAACTTTTATCCAAATTTTTTGTACCCTCTAAAAAGGTAAGATCTATAATAAAACAGGCATCACCACACTTTGCTCCAGCTTTATTTATAAGATCTATAGCAGCTTTTGCAGTACCACCAGTAGCTATAAGATCATCGATCAAAAGAACATTTGGCTCTTTTTTATCTCCTTTGAATGCATCTATATGCACCTCAATCTCATCAAAACCATACTCCAAGGCATATTTTTGAGATATTGTAGTATATGGGAGTTTTCCCTTTTTTCGTATGGGGGTAAAGCTAGTTTTTAGTCTATTTGCTAAAGCTGCACCAAAAATAAAACCTCTACTTTCAATACCAGCAACATAGTCAATATCTCTATCTTTGTAGTAGTTATACAAATGCTCTATCAAAAAATAAAATGCATCCTTATCCTTAAGTAAAGTTGTAATATCTTTAAAAACAATCCCCGGTTTCGGAAAATCTTTTACATCTCTTATCTTGCTTAAGAGATACTCTCTCTCTTCTTTATTTAACAGACTCATTTACTCTCCCTAAACATAAAAAATTTCATAGCTAAAAATATGCCTAAAACCAATCCAAAAATTATATATGATATAGTACCTACATCCACATCTTCCCCCTAGAGTAATGCTTCAATTTTGCTTTGTAATTCATTGATCTTATCTCTTAATTGGTCATTTTCTATTCTTGTTTGGGCATTTCTTTGTCTAAGTGATTTAATATCATTTTTAACTTTGGTTAACTCTTCACTAAGTATATCAATATTGCCCAATGCTCTTTGAAGTTGCACTTGATACTTTCTTACAACTATCTCAGCATCACTTAGAGTATCTTTTGTAATTTTTGTCATCTTCTGCTCTCTTTTGTAAAGTGAACGATAGTAAAACATCATCACCGCTAGATAAAGAGCTACACAAACTAAGATAGTGTAAATAAACCAAGTTGCTATCATTGCTCTATTTCTATCTTTTTTACTCTATTTGCATGGCGACCACCCTCAAAGGGGGTTCTACACCATGACTCTATGATGGATTCTACCTCTCCTAGTCCTACAACCCTCTCTCCAAAGCATAAAACATTTGCATCATTATGGGCTCTAGCCATCTTTGCTGTATAAGCATCATAGCATAGAGCTGCTCTTATTCCTTTATGCTTATTGGCACTTAAGCTCATGCCTATACCTGTACCGCATATCAATATGCCATAACTCCCCTCATCATTTAAAACTTCAAGACTCAACTTATGAGCAAAGTCTGGATAATCTACTCTTTCATTGCTATTTGTTCCAAGGTCTATAATAGTATGACCTAAACTCTTAACTATCTCTTTTACTCTATCTTTTATGTTAAATCCAGCATGATCACAAGCAATATAAAACTTCAAAACTATCCTTTAATAAAAAAGCTTAGAGCTAAGTGCCGAGAGCTTAGAGCATTTTTTAACTCTTAATTCAATGCAGATAGCTCATCTTTCATATTTTTTGTTATTATACCTAACTAAATCTTAAATTTTTAGCTCCATAACAAAACAAAAAGCTCTTAGCTCTAATCTCTAAACTTTATGCTCTTAATTTAATAATATATCTATAATATATATTGCTGGGTAAAAAAACCAGTTAGATAGTGGTGTTGCTATAAAGATTATAAGTATTATCATTCCATATCTTTCAAGACTATTTAGCAAGTTAGCCACCATATCAGCCTTAATAATTTTAGCAAAATATTCCAATGCATGAGCCCCATCTAATGGTGGAATGGGATAGAGATTGAAAACTCCAAGAACTACATTGTAAACCACCAACATATAGAGCAAATAACCCACAAAAGAGCCGACCTCATTAAAATATGGAAATATAAAAGAGGATACAATAGCTAAAAAGAAGTTATATGTAATACCTGCTAAACTTACCGCTATCGCCCCACTATATCCACCATTTCTTACAACAGTTCTTATATCTACAGGCACTGGCTTTGCCCATCCAAACATAAAAGGTGCACCGCTAAAGTATAAAATCGCAGGTAGTATTATGGTGCCTACTGGATCTATATGTACTATTGGATTGATACTAAGCCTTCTTGCATTTTTTGCAGTATTATCACCATATTTATATGCAACAAGACCATGCATGATCTCATGACCTATGATGGCTATCATAAGAGCTAAGATAGCCGCAATTGTTTCTATATAATTCATATCACTCATCAATTTCCTTTATTTAGCACCGCTAACAAAAACTCTTAGCTTCTTTACCCCTATCCACCTTTACCCCTTTACTCCTTTACCCCTTTACTCCTTTACCCCTATACCCCTATATTATTTAAGTATCACACTCTTATCTATATATTTTTTATTTAGTTGAAGTTCATCTATACTTCTGCCTACTCTATTCCATCTTATTTTATAATTTTTATCCCAGCTAAAGTAAACAAACCATGGCTTTCCTACAATATCTCGATAAGCTACACTTCCCCAAAATCTACTATCATTACTATGGTCTCTATTGTCTCCCATCATAAAGTATCTCTCTTTTGGCACCTTAAGATAAAAAGCATTTAGAGGTAAATTATCATCATATTTTGGTAAAGAGTCTATCATCATTGGTTGCATAGCAAACTCTCCAGCACTCACAAATAGCAATATTTGATCAAATAGATTTACATTTTTATCATACTGAATACCTGGATATTTTAGCATATATGGATTTAGCACCCAAAGCTTACCAAGTATTTTAAAAATTTTATTTGATGGATAGTGCTTTTTTATCCAATCATCACCCTCTCTAAAGTGAATATAGAGCCTTTTTTCTTGAAAGATTACCTCATCTCCCCCAAGTGCTACACACCTCTTTACATAGTGTATCTTGGTATTTTTTGGATACCTAAAAACAACTATATCACCCCTTTTTGGTTTATCACCATCTATAATATGACCATCTCCTCTAAAATCAGGAAGTACTGGCCATTCAAGCCAAGGTATATGAGGTACAGGCACCCCATAAGCAAACTTTTTTACAAAAAGATGATCTCCTATCAAAAGAGTTCTTTTCATCGACCCACTTGGTATGACAAAAGCTTGAGCGATAAAAAATATCACAAGAAGTACGATAATAATCGTACCAGTCCAACTATTTGAAAAATCGTATAACTTTTTTAGTTTTTCTTTCACAATAAAATCCTTTGGATTTTAGCTTAGAGCTTAGAGCTGAGTGCTAAGAGCTTTTTTATAAAATATAGCTTTGTCATATTTAAAGCTCTTGGCTCTATGCTCTTGGCTCTGAGCTTAGTTTGGTGGCTTTTATAGTATTTGATAAAAGCATTGCTATTGTCATAGGTCCTACACCTCCTGGAACAGGGGTGATATATGAACACTTTGGTGCTACATTTTCATAATCAACATCACCTACAAGTTTGCCATTTTCAAGCCTATTTATACCTATATCTATCACTATGGCACCATCTTTTACCATATCTTTAGTAATTAGTCCAGCTTTTCCTACAGCTACGATAATAATATCAGCTCTTTTTGTATGCTCTTTTAAATCTTTTGTATAGATATGACAAATATCAACAGTAGCAAACTCATTTAAAAGAAGTGCTGCCATAGGTTTTCCTACTATATTACTGGCTCCAACTATACAGACATCTTTACCCTTTACATCTATATTGTACTCTTGAAATATCTTCATGACACCAAGGGGTGTACAAGGCACAAAAGAGTCAAGATTTAAAGATAGTCTTCCCATGTTGTATGGATGAAACCCATCTACATCCTTTTTGGGATCTATTGATTCTAAGATTTTTGTCTGATTTATATCAGATGGGAGTGGAAGTTGCACTAAGATACCATTTATATTTTGATTTTCATTCATAAGCTTTATGGTATCTATGATAGCCTCCTCTTTGATATTTTTGGGCATTTCATGAACGATAGAGTAAATACCAACCTCTTTACAAGCCTCAGCCTTTTTCTTGACATATACTTGACTAGCAGGATC
>JALVXV010000202.1 GCA_027038235.1 Campylobacterales bacterium
TAATGCAAAGCATTAAAGCAAAAGGTGTGGGTAAAAGCTTTTTTGTTTACAAATATAACAATATCGATATATCACTTCCTAGAGTAGAGAGAAAAGTTGGTTTTGGACATAGAGCTTTTGAGGTAAGGATAACTAGTGATGAAAAAGAGGCTTCTAAAAGAAGGGATTTTACTATAAATGCTCTTATGTATCACATATATAAAGATAGGCTACTTGATTTTTGGGGCGGAAAAGATGATATAAAAAACAAAATCATAAAAGTTGTAGATAAAGATAGCTTTAAAGAGGATAGTTTAAGAGTATTAAGAGCTGTACAATTTAGTGCAAGATTTGGTTTTAAATGTGATAATTCTTCAGTAGCACTTATGAAGGAGTTAAGTCTTGATGATTTGAGTGTTGATAGAATATTTTGGGAGTTTGAAAAGCTTTTTTATGCAAAATATCTTCATTATGGATTTTATTATCTTGCAAAACTAGATATATTTAAAAAGCTTTTTGATATTGATATAAGCTGTCATGACCTCTTTAAAATAAGTAAAATATTTATCAAGTATCAAAGATTTTTTGAAAAAGAGTATTATAAGTACTATTTTTTATATATTGTTTCTCAAGCTTTGGATATTGATATAGATATATTTTTAGATAGATTAGATATGCCTAAAGAGTATAGAAGATTTTATAAACTTCAACCAAAAATAGAGGAAGAAATTGATGATAAAAAGCTACTAAAGATCGCACTAAAAACTCCTATAAAAATGTTTCTTCAAAATTATAAACCATCTATAAAAAGTAGAGCAAAAGAGCTAGACATATATCAAGATAGACTTAAAACAGATGTAAAGATATCTGATATATTAAAAGATGGTTTTAAGGGTGCTTCAATAGGAGAGGAGATAAAAAAGAGAGAGTTGAAATATATCGATAATCTTTTATCAAGCAAAAATTAGATAAAATCTGCTTTTTTATTTTACTTCAATATTTTGCAACATCCAACAGTTAAAGTTGTGCTTATGTTGCAAGGTTTGAGTTTGGTATAGAAATATATAAGGGTGATTGATGGTTAAGAGAATATTACTTATAATTGGTATAGCAACAATGCTATATAGTAAAAATTATATAGATATATACAGGCATGATGGCATACAAGAGGTAAAAAAGCTCTTTGATAAAGAGTTGCAAGATAAAGCCTATTGGAGTAACTATTTAAGAGATTATGATACAACTTATGGCTACTTTGAAAAGCAGAAATATATCATCGTAGCTAATAAAAAAAGTAAAAAATTAGATCTTTTTTATGCAGATGCAAAAGGAAATTTGCAAGAGATATTTACAAAAGATATAATTACTGGAAAGAGTGGCGAAAAGAAAAAAGAGGGGGATTTAATAACTCCTCTTGGGACATACAAGATCACTATGAGTTTTGTACCAAAAGATACATTTTATGGCCCTATAGCATTTTCAATATCCTATCCAAATACATTTGATAGACTAAGTGGCAGAGATGGTCATGGGATATGGATACATGGATATCCCTTAGATCATGAAAAAAGACCCCCAGTTACAAAGGGTTGCATGGTTTTAAAAAATGATCAACTACTTGAATTAAATAGCACAATTGATCCTAAAAATAGCTTTGTAATAATCCATGAGGACAATTTAAAACCAATTAGCAAAGAGACTATAGCAAATATCCTATCATTTATCTATAGATGGAAAAGTGCATGGCAAAATAATGATATAGATAGCTATCTATCATTTTATTCTAAAGATTTTAAGAGTTATGATGGTCTAAATTTGTCATCTTTTTCTATAAAAAAGAGACGAATTTTTTCAAGGAAAAATAAAAAGAGTATCATTTTTAAATATATTAGCATACTTCCCTATCCAAATCTAAAAAATAGCCCTATTTATAAAATCTTTTTTTATGAAATATATCATACAAAATACTACAACTTTAAAGGCAATAAAGAGCTATATATAAAAGTAGAAAATGATAAAGTCAAAATCTTTATAGAAAAGTAACATAATGTTTAAAAAAACTTTTCTACTGCTTTTTCTACCCATTCTTTTGCTACAAGCCTCAAAACTGCATTTTAAAAAGTATGAAAAAAATGGCAAACAAAAGGGCGATACTCTTTT
>JALVXV010000203.1 GCA_027038235.1 Campylobacterales bacterium
ACCATATGTCAAAGCTATGATCAACTACTTCAACCTTAGAATGCCTAACCAAGGTATGACTAAGAAACAAGTTGATGATATGATCGAATACTTCAAATGGATAGATAAAAACGCAAATCTATTCTAAAATATATTACACCCTATCACTTATTGATAGGGTGTAATCTTATAAAAAACTTAAAAATACACTTTTATGACTTGATGAAAATCAATAAAAAAAATAATTTATTACGATATAATACTGCACAAATTTTATAAAGGAATTCAAAATGAATAAATCCCTCTTAAAATCAAGGATTTTTGCATTGTTAGCACTAGGTATGCTTTTGTATTGGTTTGTTATACCTGCAGTACTTGCCCACAATGTAAAAGAACTTGTAGATACCGACCAGGCAAATAAAATTTCACCACTTACTGAAAAGGTATGGAATTTTTACCAAAAAGGAAGATATGTAAGTCCAAATGCACCGGGTTTGGTAAAAGAGGACTTGAAAAAAACAGGTCAAGTTCATCTTAAAAAGTTAATAGAAGGTGATGCTGAGATAAATGTTGTTACCGCTCCTATATGGTATGTTGCATTAGAGGCTCCAAACTATCCAAAAGAGGCATTTCCGGAAGGTATTCCTGTTTATTATCACTTTGATGGTTTTAGCGGTGATGTTCATGAAATGAATACTATCAACCACTTTATAGGAATGGATCCTATGAAAAGAGGAGCTCCATATCTTAGGATGCTTGCACCCTATGCTTTAGTATTTTTAGCACTTCTTTTAGTATATTTTATACTTTATGATAGCAAGATACTAAATCTTTTGATGCTTATACCTGTAGCACTTCCTGCTATATTTTTAGGATTTTATGCATATTGGCTTTATTGGTTTGGACACCATATGCATGCATGGGGAGCATTTAAGATAAAACCATTTACTCCGACAGTTTTTGGTGATGGCAAGGTTGCTCAATTTACTACCCACTCATATCCCACATGGGGTTTTTGGGTGCTTATCGGTATAAGTTTATTATCACTTTTAGCACTTATTTCAAGAATAAAAGCTCAAAAACAAGAGGCATAATTTGAGAAAAATTATTTTGATAGTTCTCTCTTTTTCATCTATAATTTTTGCTAAAAATATACTCCAAGATGCTATAAATGCTGCAAAACCGGGCTCAAAATTGGAGCTACCAGCAGGTGTGTATAAAGGCAATATTGTAATAAATAAACCTCTTATAATAGATGGCAAAAACCAAAAAGCTATCATAGAAGGCGATGGAAAAGGAACAGTTGTATCTATAAAAAGTTCAAATGTAACTATCAAAAATTTAACTATTAGAGGAAGTGGCAATGAGCATGAAAGAGTTGATGCTGGAATTTCTGTAAAAAATGCCCACGGTTCAAATGACTCTTTGATACGAAATGTTACTATAAAAAATAATCGTATAGTTGATTGTCTTTTTGGAATTGATTTGCAGATGGTAAGCAATTCTAAGATATTAGATAACTATATCACATCAAAAAAGTACTCTTTAGGACTTAGAGGTGATGGGATAAGACTATGGTATAGCAATGATAACCTTTTAAGAGGTAACATCCTTTACAAATCAAGAGATTTTGTTGTTTGGTATAGTCATGGAAACTTGATAGAGAAAAATAGAGGCGAATATGGAAGATACTCTTTGCACTTTATGTATGCAGGTAAAAATATAGTAAAAGATAATGTCTATAAGCACAATTCTGTAGGGATTTACTTTATGTATTCCAAAGATAGTGAAGCCTATGGTAATTTGATAGAAAATTCCATGGGTACTACTGGTCTTGGAATAGGGCTTAAAGACTCATCAAATTTTACCATAAAAAATAATACCATCATATATTGTGCAAGAGGATTTTTTATAGATAGATCTCCTTTTCAGCCAGATACCCATAACTATATAGAGAATAACAAGATCTTATATAATAGTATTGGAGTAAAGTTTCACTCCTTAAGTATTGCCAATATTTTTAAGCACAATATTTTAAAGGGCAACATGGAAAATATTGTAAATGATTCATACAATACTAGAGTTGCTCAAAATTTTTGGGATGAAAACTATTGGGATGATTATGAGGGTTTTGATAGAAATCGTGATGGTATAGGTGATAACCCTTATATTGACTACCAATATGCTGATAAGATTTGGCTATTAAACCCAAATATAAGATTTTTTTATGGATCTCCTGTGATATCCATACTAAATTTTATAGCAAAGTTGGCTCCTATATCAGAGCCTTTAAAATTACTAGAGGATAAACACCCAATTATGGAAGAGAGTAAGATACTATGACACCACAAGATAAAAAAAGAAGAGATTTTATAAAAAAGGCTACAGGACTAGGCATATTAGGAGTTGTATCTGCTGGAGGTATTGCTTTAGCACCTGACTTTAAGCCTGAAGAAAAGAGACTTAGACCCCCAGGTGCAGTACCAGAGGAAAACTATCTCTCGCTTTGCATAAAGTGTGGACAGTGTTTACAAGTATGCCCTTATGACTGTATAAAGTTAGAAGATATTGAGGGCAAAGCAGGTTTTGGAACAGCATATATAGTTCCTAAAGAGAGAGGTTGCTATCTTTGTAAAGCATTTCCATGTATATTAGCTTGTCCTACTGGAGCACTAGACCATGAAAGTGATAGTATAGAGAAGGTCCACATGGGTGTTGCTATAGTCAAAAGAGCAAATGCTTGTCTAGCACTTACAAATAAAAAGGTTCCAAAAAGTGCAATAGATAGGATATATGATCATACTAAAGTTCTATCAAAGCAAGAGAGAGAGCAAAAAAAGGTCAAGATAGATCCAAATGATCCTGAAAAATATGTACTACAAAAGCAGGTTTTGGAAAAATTGGATAAATTTGAGGGAGAGGATTGTACAATCTGTGCAGATATGTGTCCTTTTATACCTGATCCATCTCTTGCTATAGGCATGGTAGATCATAAAAGTGGTAAGTTGCCTGAGATAAGAGAGGCTTGTGTTGGGTGTGGAGCTTGTGTAGAGCTTTGCCCTACTAATGTTCTTGAGATAATTCCTAGAGCAACTTACAAAGAGATATATGGGGGGAGCAAAAATGGCTAAATTAAAATATATAATACTATTTTCGATAGTATTGATGGCATTTAGTGGGTGTGGCAATAAGAAAAAAGATGAGAGTAGTGCTAATGATACTCCAAAGCAAGGAGTGATAAAAGTAACACAAAATGCTATAAAAACTGAGACAAAGAGTGAGGATTCTAAACAAAATAGTGGTCAGTTTTACTACTCTTATAATGAGGAAGACAAATCCAAAACTGCAAAATCAATTGATAAGTACGAAGAGGATACTAAGCAACAAAGAACGACTATAGATGCTTATCTTCATATAAGATCTCCTTATGAGAGGATAAAGATAAATTTGATGATAAACAAACTAAGTCATGACTTTATTGTGCACTGTTCGGCTTGTCATGATGATTATGGCAATGGTGTTATAGGACCATCACTTCTTGGTAAAGATGGAAATTTTATCTATGGAAGACTTATAGACTTCAAGACTGGCAAGAGAAAAAATATTTTGATGAAAGCTCTTGTGTCTAAAATGGATGATAAAAAACTTAAAGCTATCTCAGATGAGATAGCTGACTTTAATGCAAAATTACTAAAATTAAGGAATGGAAAATGATTAGACATATTATTGCGGCGATTGCTACTGTACTTGCACTATGGGCTAGTTACTATATGTACACACTCGATAAAGAGGTTCAAAAACTTAAAGAGATACATCGTATTATAAAAGCTTCTGAGATTAAAGTCCAACTTAAAAAACCTGTGATTTCAAGAGTAAATGTGCAAAAAAACAGTAAAGCAGAGGCTGAAAAACAGTTACAAGCTAAGAATAAAGAGTTAGATCAAAAACTACAAGCTCTTAAGAATAAAGCTGGTAATATAGCAGCATTTAAAGTGAGTAAACTTTATAAACAAAATTGCTCATCTTGTCATGGTGTTAATGGAAAGGGTATTATAGGACCTAGTCTTGTTGGCAAGTCAAAAGAGTTTATCTTGGAGCAGTTAAAAGAGTTTAAATCAGGCAAGAGAAAAAACTATGTAATGTATGGCTTACTTCAAAAGATGGATGATGAAAAGTTAAATAATTTAGCAACAGAGATTTCAACTTTTAAAGAGAAGTGGGATAAATATAATAACCAATAAAAGGCAAAGTTTATGGATAGATATCATGATAGTGGAAGGGAGCTTGTAAGAGCTTCCTTGCTTTCAACCCTGATAGAGAAAAATAAAGATGGCAAGACAAGACTTACTTGGAGAGCTTGGAGATGGATAAGTATCATTGTGATAAACCTTTTCTTTTTTCTATCATTTAATGCCGATGTTCAAGTACTTGAAGGAACTTTAAACGGTTCAAGACTTTTAGGCTTTCATCTGATAGATCTTTTTACAGGACTTGAGATATTTGCTGCAGAGCATCATGTGCACACCAATGTCATCATAGGAACAGTAACACTCCTAGTTTTTTATATACTTGTTGGTGGAAAAGCATATTGCGGTTGGGTATGTCCTTATGGGTTTTTAAGCGAAATCGGTGAGCATATACATTTGATACTTGTTAGAAAAAAGATCATTAAAGAGAGAAAATTTGACCCTAGAGTTAGATTTTTCTTTTGGGCTGTTTTTTTAATAGCCGCTGCAGTAGATGGATATCTTGTATTTGAAGTTATAAACCCTATAGGAATTTTGAGTAGATTTATCGTCTATGGATGGAGTTTGGCTATAGTTTGGGTGATAGTTATACTCCTTTTTGAGATATTTGTTTCAAGAAGAGCATGGTGTAAATATGTATGTCCTGTCGGTACTACATATAATCTTGTAGGCTGGGCAAGTGCCACAAGGGTTCAATGGGATAACGATAAGTGTGATCACTGTGGAGCATGTTTGCAAGTTTGTCCCGAAGAGCATGTCTTAGAGTTTACAAAGCCTAAACATGATAAAGAGAGAAGAGAAAAAGGCAAAACAAAGCAATTGGTTATAAATGGTGATTGTATAATGTGTGGTAGATGTTTTGATGTTTGCCATACAGATGCTTATAATTTCCAATTTAGACTAAAGAATTTGGTATGATAGTTGATATAAAACAAGCTGTAAAAAGTTTTGGAGATGTTAATGTACTTGACAATATAACTTTAAAGATTAATGAGGGTGATAAGATAGCGATGCTTGGACCTAACGGTGCTGGTAAAACGACCCTCATAAGAGCTATAATGGGTTATTATAGATTAAATGGTGGCAAGATAGAAGTAGATGGGATGGATCCGGTTTTTAATAGAACTAAAATACTTAAAAAGATAAGCTTTATTCCTCAACTTCCACCGCCTATTAAAATATCTTTAAACGATTTGATAGATTATATTTGTATTACAACAGGTGTTCAAAAGGAGCGGATAATAAAAGAGGCTGAAGATATGGAGCTTGATGTAGGGCAAAATATCAACAAGCCCTTTTTTAAACTCTCTGGTGGGATGAAACAAAAGTTTTTGATAGCTATAGCACTTGCTAGAAAGAGTGAACTTTATATATTTGATGAGCCTACTGCAAACCTTGATCCAAAAGGAAGAGAAAATTTTTATCATCTTTTAAAAAATTTAGATGAAAAAAGTTCAGTAATATATGTTACTCATCGTCTTGAGGATTTAGAAGGTTTGATAAATAGGCTTATATATCTTGATATTGGTAAAGTTACTGAAGACAAGGAAATTAAAGCCAAGAGCTAAGAGCTTAGAGCTTAGAGCAGTAGTCATATTTGCAACTTTGTTGCAAATATTTAAAAGCTCTTGGCTCTTAGCTCTTGGCTCTAAGCTTTTTCCAAAAAGGAGCAAGGGATTTGAAAAGAGCAATTTTTTTAGCATTATCACTTTTGTTTGTTTTAAATTTCACCGGATGTGAAAAAAAGGATAAAACAAAGCCTGTAAAAATGCACTGGGATAGAGATATGTGCGAAAGATGCGATATGGCTATAAGTGAGAGAAAGTATGCTGTTCAAGTTATCGACCCTAAAACAGGAAAACACTATCTCTTTGATGATATAGGGTGTGCAGTTTTATGGATGGATGAATATAAAATACCTTGGAGAGATAAGGCTATTATATGGATAACAGATGCAAAAACAGGGGAGTGGATAGATGCTAAAAAAGCTTTATATACTGATGATAGGATAACTCCAATGGCTTATGGCATAGCAGCTTTTACAAAAAAAACTCTTCCAAAGGGTGAAAAGTCTTTAACCTTGCAAGAGGCTGTTAAGATTATACACAAGATCGAGGAATTTAATAAACAAAGAGATAAAAACAATAAATAGCTTAGAGCTTGGAGCTTAGAGCTTAGAGCAAAAAAAGGCTCTTAGCTCTTTGCACTAAGCTTTTAGCTAAATCCGAAGGATTTCAGAGTGAAAAATTTGTTATTGGTAGCAAAATTAGATATAAAAGAGTCTATTAGGTCAAAATGGTTTTTTATATATAGTGTTGTATTTGGTGGACTTATGGCTCTATTTTTTATAACCGGTATCACGAATGCTGTAGTGATGGGTTTTAGTGGACTTAGTAGGATTTTACTTATCTATATGCAAGTAACTATCATAATACTTCCTATATTTATACTTACTACTACAGTTAAGTCAATTGCTGGTGATAAAGAGAGTAATATCTTAGAGTATATGCTCTCATTTCCAATATCACTAAAAGCTTACTACTGGGGTAAAATGGTTGGAAGATTTTTGACAGTCTTTTTACCGGTTATTATAGCTTTGTTTTTAGGAGTTCTCTGGGGAGTTTTAAAAGGGGGAGCATTGCCTTATAATATGCTTATACTCTACTCTTGCCTTTTATTTGGCCTGTCATTTTCCTTTTTAGGAATTGCATTTTTTATCTCCTCTATAGTTAGATCTCATGATGTTGCTATAGGTGCTTCATTTGTAGTGTGGATAGTAATGCTCGCTTTTATAGATGTAGCTCTAATTGGACTAATGCTTCAAGATAGAGTTTCAGACAATCTTATCATATCTATATCACTTTTAAATCCTATGGAAGTTTTTAGAGTTGGTGCTATTAGTCTTTTTGATCCAGAGCTTACTGTCATAGGACCGGTAGCTTACTATATACTTGATAACTTAGGACATGCTTTGTTTGTTACTTATGCAGTTGTTTATCCTATTGTCATAGGTGCTTTATTTGCAATTTTTGGATTTGTTATATTTAAGAAGAAAGATATATTATAAAAGAAGCCAAGAGCTTAGAGCCAAGAGCTTAGAGCCAAAAGAATATTTGCAACTTTGTTGCAAGTATTTTAAAAAAGCTCTATGCTCTATGCTCTTAGCTCCAAGCTTTTAAAAAGGGGGCTTAAATGAAAAAGTTATTATTGGTCGGTCTATTTTTAATATTTGGTGTTGTGTTAGTTCAAGCAGGTGATCTTAAGGTGCCAAAAGATGCAAGAGATCCTTTGTTTCAATGGAATGTAAATAAATATGGCAATTTGATCTGCATGATTGAATTAAAAAATGGAAAAAAGGCATATTTTAGCTCAGTTAAGAGCATGATGGATTTTTATTATAGGCCTTGGTTTTATACTGAGTATGGTGCAAAAACTGTTAAAGATATAAAAAAGATGGTCGTGCAAGACTATATAACAGGCAAAATTGTCGATGCTAAAAAAGCTCTATATATGTTTGGAAGCAGACTAATAGGTCCAAAGGGAGATGATTTGATACCTTTTGCAAATAAAGTTAGTTTAGAAGTATTTAAGGCTAAATATGGTGGAACAAAGGTACTTCCTTTTTCTAGGATTTCAAAAGGGCTTATCAAATATCTTGATATGCAGTGAAAATAGGGTAAAGGATGAAGGGCTTGAGCTTATGGCTCAAGCTTAGCTCTAAGCTTTAAAAAATGTTATCATATTTCAATACTTAAAAATAAGGAAGATTAATGCGAACAATTCAATTTGAGATCCAAGATGATGTTTATGATAGCTTGATAGAAAAAGGTATAAATCTAAATAATCAAATAAAAGAATTTTTGTACTCTTTAGCAGATGATAGCTATCCTACAATCTCTTATGAAGAAGCACAAGAAAGGGTAAGCAAAGCTATCAAGAGATATAAAAACAAAACCGGTTCATATCTAAATGAAGAGGAATACATTAATTTTAAAGATAGTTTGATACAAAAATATGCAAATAATTAGAGATACTTTTTATCTAAAACAATTAGATATTATTTTAAATTATATTGCCAAAGATAGTCCAAATAAAGCCTTAGATTTTTTAAATAAATTAGATTATCATATTTCAAATCTCCCAAATATGCCATACAAATTTAGAAAATCATTTTATTATGATGATAAAGATACAAGAGATTTGATCTTTAAGGGTTATACCATACCTTATTATATCGATAAACAAAATGATACAATAGTAATTTTAGATATTTTTAAGTGGAATGAAAGATAGTGATATTAACAAATAATTAACACTTGCTTGATATAATTCTATATTATTATAATAGGGGAAAATCATGAAAAAACTGCTTATCTTTCTGCTTTTATTTAATTCTCTTTTTGCTATTACTGATGCTCAAAAGAGAGTGATATATTATCCTATGGGTAAAAAGATATATCAAAAGGTGTGTAAGCAAATCAACCCAAAAGATTATAGTGATATTTCAGCTTTGCAACAAGCTATAAAAGATAAAGATTTATGCAAAAAATTAAATTCCAAACAACTTTTAGCAGTAACTCTCTATCTTTGGGATATAAAAAGAGGTGGAAAGAAAAAGGACTTTGGAGAAGTTGTAGTCCATAAAAAAGAAAAATGCCCTGTTTGTGGAATGTTTGTCTATAAATATCCTAGATGGGCAGCTCAGATATTTTTTAAAAAAGATGGAAAGATTCACCACTTTAGTTTTGATGGGGTTAAGGATATGATGAAATTTTATTTTAACCCTGATGATTATGGTAAATTTGATATAAAGAAGTTTCAAAAGAGTATTACTAAAATATTAGTAACTGACTATTACACCCAAAAGGGTATAGATGCAAAAAAAGCTTATTATGTCTTTTGGAGTAATGTTTTAGGTCCTATGGGAAATGAACTTATACCTTTTAAAACTCTAAAAGAGGCGAAAAATTTCAAAAAAGATCACTTTGGAAAATTTATAAAGAGATTTGATGAGTTAAGTGATGATATTGTCTGGTCACTTGATGAAAAAAGTAATTAGGATTGTAGGATTGTAGGATTTGGGATTTGGGATGAGTGGTAGTTTAAAGATTTTTGTTTTATTTTTGAGTTTTTTAACTCTTTTTTTTGGATTTGAAGTGGTTTACCTTATTCAAAAAGATAGTAAAATTG
>JALVXV010000204.1 GCA_027038235.1 Campylobacterales bacterium
TGTCTCTAAATGATATATCAGAAGATATTTCAAAACAGGTAAAAACTTTGAATAATCTCTCAAATAATCTTCATCAATCATTTGAAAATGCTACAAAAAGAGCTCTATCTCTTGAAGATAGTGCAAAAATTATCGATGATGAAGCAGGAAAAAATATAGAGTTTTCAAGCAATACACTAGGTTCATTAAAACAGGGTATGGATGGGCTTACTCAAATGTCAGAAACTATGAAAAAATTTGCTACCAAAATTCAAGATGCACAAGTTAATGAGATAGAGTTAAGCAACTCACTTCAAGAGCTTACCAAAGATGCCCAGCAGATAAAAGGGGTATTGGAGATCATTGCAGATATTGCTGATCAGACCAATTTACTGGCTCTTAATGCTGCGATAGAAGCTGCAAGAGCAGGTGAACATGGAAGAGGATTTGCGGTAGTTGCTGATGAGGTTAGAAAACTTGCAGAAAATACTCAAAAATCACTAACAGAGATAAATGCAAGTATCAGTGTAATAGTTCAAAATATTTCCAGTGCAAGTGATAAAGTACAATTAAATGCTACCGAGGCAGAGAGACTTGTTGAAATGTCTGAGAATTTGAAAGAAACAATAGATATACTTAGTAACAATACTACAAAAACATATCAACTTAGCAAAGAGGATATGGAAAATTCTCAAATTATTCAAGATCAAGCTAAGGAGGTATCATCAAATATAGAAGAGACTATAGGAGTGATCAAAAACAATCAAAATGTCATAAAAGAGTTAAACAACTCTATAGATGCCATAGATATATCTACATCCAATTTGAATAAAAAAATCAAAACTTTAAACAATTAAGGATGTTAAAGTGAGTGTATTGATGGAGTTTGCTATATTTCCCACAGATAAAGGTGAAAGTGTAAGCAAATATCTATCCAAAGTGATCAAAATGATAGATGATAGTGCTATAAAATATCAATTGACTCCAATGGGAACTATCATAGAAACCCAAACATTACAAGAGGCACTTAAGGTGATAGATAACTCATATAAGATACTTAAGCCATATTCAAATAGAGTTTATGCTACTGTCAAATTTGATATAAGAAAAAATAGAACTGATGCAATCAATTCAAAGATAAAGAGTATAAAGTCAAAGCTATAGTAGTTTCCAAAATGTAACTATGATCTGATATGATTTGCTCCAAGATAATATTTTGCAAGAGGAGAGTTGATGAAAAAAAGGACAAAAATTTTAGCTACTGTTGGACCTGCAAGTGATAGTATAGAGATATTAGAGGGACTTATAAAAGCTGGGGTAAATGTATTTAGACTAAATTTCAGTCATGGCACTCATAAGTATCACTCAAAAGTCTTAAGCCATATAAGAAGTGCAGAGAAAAATACAAATGCCTATATAGGAGTATTGCAAGATATTTGTGGACCAAAGATAAGAGTTGGTAAGCTTGAGAGGGATTTTGAGTTAGAAGAGGGAGATACTCTTATATTTGTCAAAAAAGAGATAATAGGAAAAAAAATAGCAAAAAGCAAATATGAGCTAAGCATAAATAGAGCTGAGATACTTGATAAGTTAAAAGTTGGGGAGTATATATATCTTTATGATGGAAATATAAAAGCAAAAGTTATTCAAATAGGTGAAAAAGTTATAGCTAAGATAGAAAATAGCGGTAAACTTTCATCCAACAAAGGTGTAAACTTTCCAAATACAAAACTAAATATAGACATCATTACCAAAAAAGATGAAGAGGATATGAAATGGGGAGCTGAAAATGGGGTGGATTTTGTTGCTATATCCTTTGTGCAGAGTGCAAATGATATAAAAAGAGCAAGAGAGATTTTAAAAAAGTATGGATCAACTGCACAAGTTATAGCTAAGATAGAAAAGTTTGATGCAGTAGAAAATATTGATGAAATTATTAAAGAGAGTGATGGAGTGATGGTAGCTAGAGGTGATTTGGGTATAGAAGTACCTTACTATAAAGTACCAAGTATCCAAAAGAAAATCATACGAAAAGCCAATGCTGCAGCAAAACCAGTAATAACTGCAACCCAAATGCTTCTATCCATGGCAGAAAAGGAGAGTGCAACAAGAGCTGAGATAAGCGATGTGGCAAATGCAGT
>JALVXV010000205.1 GCA_027038235.1 Campylobacterales bacterium
AACACACGATAAATAGTTTTACAAATGATTTAAAAGAGCAGATAGAGAGTTTTAAGCCACCTATTATGAGGGTTAAAATGAGACTAAATCCAAAAGATTTAGGTAGTGTAGATGTAAGTATCGTCTCAAGGGGAAATAATTTGCAAGTAAATATAAATGCAAACAACAATACTATGGCAATATTTACCCAAAATCAAGCAGAGTTTAAAAACTCCCTAGTCAATATGGGATTTACCAACTTAAATATGAATTTTAATACAAACTCTAATAGTCAAAACCATCAGCGAAATAGGTCGCAAAAGGGGCAAGAAAGTGATATTGAATTAGTCGAAACAGTAGAAAATGAGGATAAAAAGATACAAAGTATCACACTAACTCTACCAAAATATACATAAAAGGATAAAAATGAGTACAAATACAATCAATTCATTAGCAAACAGCAATACAAGCAATAATAGCAATACAGCAATAAATCCAAAGAGTATCTTGGGCAAAGATGATTTTATGAAACTTCTTTTAACAGAGCTTAAATATCAAGATCCAACAAGTCCGATGGATACTGAGAAGATGTTAAGTCAAACTTCGCAACTTGCTACACTTGAATCAACTGAAAATACAAATAAAGTTCTTGAAAAACTTGCAGATAGACTAAGCTCAAGTGCAAATCTAGGCATAGTTGGGGCTATTGGAAAGATGGCAAGTCTCAAAGAAGATAGTATAGTTCTCTCAGAAGATAATAAGCCTAGCTTTGATCTATATTTTGCTCATGATATAAAAAGTGGAAATGTAAATATAAAAGATACAAATGGAAATATAGTTAAGACTTTGAAGTTACAACCTCAAGATGGGGGAGTTCTTAGATTTTCTTGGGATGGTACAGACAATAGTGGAAAAAGAGCTAAAGAGGGAAGGTATAGCATAAGTGCAGACTATAGTGATGGGAGTACAGGAAGCTATAGTGCATACTATGGAACTTTTCCAATTGAATCAGTCAAATTTGATGAGGGTGATGCACTATTAAAACTTGGCAACAAATACTTCTCGCTAGAGCAAATCAAAGAGATATCAAATTAAAGAGTAAGGCATGAATAGATCTTTTTACAATGGAGTTTCAGGCATTAAAACCCACCAATTTGGCATAGATACATGGGCAAATAATATTGCCAATGAGAATACTTTTGGTTTCAAAGAGAATATACCTGAATTTAAAACGATATTTTCTCAAACATTAAATACTACAGGTACAAATCTCTTAGCAAATGATATAGGATTAGGAAGTGGTGCTCAAAGCTCTAAGCTAGATCTCTCTCAAGGCTCAATCATCAATAGCGATAGAAATTTTGATACTGTTATTGAGGGAGATGGATGGTATGGTTTTTGGAAAAATGGTACAAGAAGCTATACAAAGCTAGGTGCTTTTTATAAAGATGTAAATGGGGATTTAGTCAATGATAATGGTGAGTATCTGCTAGGAAGTGTAAATCCTAGTATAAAACCTGCTAACTTATCACAATCTCAACTACTCTCTTTTGGAGAGCAATATGCACAAGATGGAAGAAAAAATGTAGATATTTTTACACTTGATACTAGCGATGATACCCCTTTAGGAGATATAAACACTCTAGGCAAGATCAATTTACCAGATATTTTATATATCCCACCCATTCCGACAAAAAATATAAAATTTGGAGCAAATTTAAACATGGCGGTTCAATCAAAAATTGACCCTCAAACAAATCAAGAGATAGCCTCTAGCTCTGATCATTTTAGTGTATCACTTTTTAATCCTGATGGGAGTAAAAATATCTTGGATATGACCTTTACTAAGCAATTTCCTGAAATTCAAGATGGAAGTATATGGAAAACAGAGTTTAAAATAGTCAAAGATGTAGGAGAGCAACAAAGAGGGGTAGATTATGACCCAAATCAATATTTAACATACCCTCATGACAATACTCTATATCAAATAGTTGACTCAGCAGTAGGCTCTTTGAGATTTGATGGAAGTGGTGCATTAGTAGAGGCAAATACTCCCACTCTATCAAATGAGGGAGTTTCTGTAACTCTCAACCTAGGAACACCAGTAGGAGTTAGCGGTATAAATAGTGGCTATGATGGAGTAACAGCGATAAAAAGTCTAGGTAGAGAGACAAAGTTTGTCGATAATGATGGAAAACCAGAAGGGGTGCTTGTAGAGTATTCAATAAGTGAAGATGGCAATATCGTGGCAAATTTTAGCAACGGTATAAGCTCCTCTGTTGCAAAGATAGCACTCTTTCACTTTCAAAATGATGGGGGATTAGAAAAGACGAGTGAAAATATGTATATTGAGAGTGCAAATAGTGGAAAAGCTTTTTTCTATAATGTTGATGGGAAAAATATAAATGGCACCAGGATAGTTTCAGGGAAACTTGAAACAAGTAATGTTAGACTAAATGTTGCTTTAACAGAGCTTATCGTAATACAAAAGGCATTTGATGCAAATGCAAAAAGTATTACAACTAGCGATCAAATGATACAAAAAGCTATAGAGATGAAAAAGTAAAACTTTAGGACACCTCTAATAATAGGTGATACCCTTTATTTTATCTACCCTTCAAATAAAAACTGGAATAGTATTTGCTTCTAGTGATCTATATGATAAAAATTTAATATAAAGGATCTAATGATGATGAGATCACTATGGGCTGGAGTATCTGGTCTAAATGCACACCAAATAGCAATGGATGTCGAAGGAAATAATATAGCCAATGTTAATACTGCAGGTTTTAAATATAGTAGAGTAAATTTTGCAGACCTTTTAAATCAAACTTCAAAAATAGCAACTGCTCCACAAGGAGAGCTTGGAGGAAAAAACCCTATGCAAGTAGGTTTAGGTACCCAAGTTAGCTCTATTACAAAGATTTTTAAGCAAGGCTCTATCCAAACAACTGATAAAAATACCGACCTTGCTATCCAAGGAGATGGATTTTTTGTAGTTAGTCCTGATGGTGGAAAGACTTACAAATTTTCAAGAAATGGCGACTTTGTATTTGATGCAAATGGTAACTTTGTCGATAGCAATGGATATATAGTACAAGGATGGATGAGAGATCAAGTAACCGGAGAGATAGACTCTACTGCTCCTATAAGAAATATAACAATTCCACCAGGACTTACAACTCCTGCAAATGCATCAAGCTATATCAATATAAAAGCCAATTTAAATTCTGGAAATAGTGTAGTAAACAAGTCTCCTATCTACTCGCTTGATTATTTAGCTGGTGCGGTTGATTTAAATGCAAATGGAACAGCAGAGGCAAATGAGGCACACAATGAAAATGATCTTGGAAGCGATATCTTTGATACCGATAAAAAGCTCTATGAAAGGGGTGAGGATTTTGGAGTTTTGTTTGATTCAACCGGAGAGGCCTTTAACCTCCAAGAGAAGCAGGGTGTTTGGATAAGTTATGCAAATGCGGTAAATACACAAACAATTACTGCATCTGGTGCACTAACTGTAGATTTGACACTAAATGGAACTAGTATTACAGGTACTACAAATGGTACAACTACTGCTGAAACAGCTCAACAACTTGCAACTTTGATAAATCAAAAAACTTCTGTTACTGGAGTTGTTGCTACTGTAAATGGTTCTAATATAACCTTATCAAATAATAATGGTGGCACAACAGAAAATATGAAAAATATAGACTTAAATGTCAATGCAGCTGATAGTACAAGTTTGTCAAGCAAAGAGGTTTATACTGCTTTTAAATATCAATATGTAAAAAGTGGAGCTTCGCCTATCCAAGGTGTACCAGCAGCAAATACTGCAGCATCTGCAAGAACATTTACAACAACAGAGGATCTAAGAAATGCGATGCAAAATGATGCTAGAAATAATGTCAATTATGATAGTAGCAATGATGGAGGTGAGGCAAGTAGTTCAGATAAAAATGATGGTGTTCTTGTAACTGTAAATAGCGGAGGAAAATTTGAGATAAAAAACCCATCTGGAGATAGTGATGGTGATGGTAGTTTAGATGATTGGAATATGAATCTTAAAATAACTGCTCTAACAGATCCGGTAAATAATGTAGGAGCAAATGTAAGATTTGCTACTGCTATGGGTGCACTACAAGGCAATCTTCCTACAGGGGAAAATTCAAGAATATCTCAAACAATAAATGCAGCAACCCATGCCTCAAGTATTGATATATTTGATTCGCTTGGTACAAAGCATACTGTAAGATTTGAATTTAGAAAGATAGGCTATACTGCCGATGGAGGAACACAGTGGAGTACTATTATATCTGTTCCAGAGCCAGGCGATATAAATGGTGGAGTGATCCCAAAAAATATCGTAACAGGAAGTGTAAGTTTTAACTCTGATGGATCTCTTAGCTCCTATTCGCCTACAAATTTAACCTATACAGCAAACAATGGCTCCTCTCCAAATCAAAATATTAATATCCAATTTGGAACTGCTGGACAATTTGATGGCATGACAAGTTTTGATGCACACTCCAATACTTCTGGAATCTCTCAAGATGGCTATCCAGGAGGCGATTTAAATGGTATTAGGGTTGATGAGACAGGAACTTTAATAGGAAGCTTTACAAATGGTAGAAGCTTTGGTTTAGCTCAAGTTTCTATGGCTAGTTTTGTAAACAATGTAGGCCTTGAAAGTGATGGAGGTGGAGTATATATACAGACATCAAACTCTGGAGATCCTATCATTGGTCAAGCAGCAACAGGAAAGAGAGGGTTTATCCAAGCTAGTTCGCTTGAGATGAGTAATGTTGATCTTAGTCGAAGTTTAACTCAGCTTATTATAGTCCAAAGAGGTTTTCAAGCAAATTCAAAAACTATAACAACCTCAGATCAAATGCTAAATACACTACTACAACTCAAACAGTAAAGATAGAGGATGAAAAAGAGAACTCTTTTTCATCCTAAATTATAGGCTACAGACCAAAAAAGAGTTAACTAAAACATTGTTATCACAATAACTCTTCATTTTTGTAAAATTAAACTTTTTGCTATAATAACCAACATGAAAAAAGATATAACAACAAAAGAGATTATAGAGGCTATAACAAAAGATTTGGCAAAATATATCTTAAATCTAAAAATAGAAGATACAAAATTTATAGATAAAGAGTTAAAATGATAGTAAAAATTAGAAAACAAAGACAAAACTTGATAAAAAACCTATCAAAACAGTAAGCAAAACCAAAAGGGGATAATTATGCAAAAGGTCTTTGATGAGGTTTACTCACTTGATAAGAGATGTTATGATGAATTTGGGCTAAATGAAGATATACTTATGGAAAATGCTGCCCAAGCTCTCTCAAGACATATTTATAAAAAATTTAAAAAAGGAAGTTCTGTTTTTATACTCTGTGGGCCAGGTAACAATGGAGCTGATGGGATAACACTTGGTAGGATTTTACAAGGTGATTATGAGGTGTATCTCTACCTTCCATTGGGTGCAAAGTCTAAAATGTGTCAGCTACAACTAAAAAGAGCTAAAAAGGTAGGCATAGTGCCTATAGATGGTATAAAAGAGTGTGATATAGTAGTAGATGCTATATTTGGCTCAGGGTTAAATAAGCCTTTGAGTGAGGATGTTATCAAGTTAATAAATAAGATCAATTTTTTTAAAAGTTATAAAATTGCTTGTGATATGCCTACAGGCATAGATACAAAAGGCAATCCAAACCCACAAGCCTTTAAAGCTGATATAACTATCTCAATGGGAGCTTATAAAACAGCCCTATTTAACGACAATGCAAAAGATTTTATCGGAAAAGTTAAGGTAGCCAATCTTGGAGTAAGCAGAGCTATTTATGAGAGCAAGAGCGATACTTTTTTGCTTGAAAAGAGAGATATGAAGTTGCCAATTAGAGAGCAAAAAAACTCCAACAAGGGTGATTTTGGTCACTCTTTGATGATATTGGGAGAAAAAAAAGGAGCTTGTATAATAGCAGCACAATCATCATTTGCTTTTGGTGTTGGGCTTTGTTCTGTATATTCAAAAAAGGCAGTAAAGCTTCCAAAAGAGATAATGCTTACAAAATCTATTCCGCCAAATACTACCTCCATAGCTCTTGGAATGGGACTTGCAGATAGATATGATCATAAACTTATAGAGGAGATAATAGCCCTTGACATACCTTTAGTTTTGGATGCAGACATTTTAAAAAGTGAGTTGATTTTAAAAATTTTAGCAAAAAGAAAAGAGATTGTCTTAACACCTCATCCAAAAGAGTTTTCATATCTTTTAAAGATTTGTGGATTTGGTGAATTTGAAGTAAAAGATATACAAAGCGATAGATTTAAACTTGCTAGAGAGTTTACAAAAAAATACAAAGATATAGTACTTCTTCTAAAAGGTAGCAATACTCTTATCTCTCAAAATAGAAGAGTTTTTATCAATACCTTCGGTACAAATGCTCTCTCTAAAGGTGGTAGTGGAGATGTCTTAAGCGGACTAATAGCCTCTTTACTTGCCCAAGGATATACCACTTTGGATGCTACTATAAGTGCATCTTTAGCTCACTCATTTGCTGCAAAAAGATTTAAAAAGGCAAATTACTCATTGGGTCCTTGTGATTTGATAGAGGGTATAAAGTGTCTATAAAAAGGATAGTAGTACTCTTTAGTGGAGAGGGTAGCAATCTTGAAAATATCATAAAAAAACTCCACAAAAAGAGCTTTGGTTTAGATAGCTATGAGGTAGTTGCTGGTATTACAAATAAAAAGGAAGCAAAAGGCATACAAATATGTAAAAAGTACAATATCCCCTCTTATGTTATAGAGCATAAAAACTATACCTCAAGAGAGGAGTTTGATACAAAACTTGTAGAGATAATTAACTCATTTCATCCACATTTAACTGTACTTGCAGGTTTTATGAGGATATTAACTCCTATCTTTACAAAAAATATAAAAGCTATCAATCTACACCCCTCGCTTTTGCCACTTTTTAAAGGTACAAATGCGATAGAAAAAAGCTTTTATTCTGATATGAAAGTGGGAGGAGTTAGCATACACTATGTAAGCAAAGAGCTTGATGGCGGAGAGATAATAGCCCAAGAGTGCTTTAAAAAAGATGAGGATGAGACACTTGAGAGTTTTGCAAAAAAGATAAAATCACTTGAGTATAAATTGCTACCACAAGCTATTGTCAAAATATTGACTAAGAAAGCTTAGAGACTTAAGCTTTTTTGTTTATTGGCAATAATAAAATGACAAACATGGATAAAAATGTAAAAAGAGCAGATATAAGGTATGCTCTATCAAGACCATAGATATCTGATAGATAGCCTACTAAAAAAACTACTACTGAGCTTATTCCAAAATTTATGCCCATATATAAACTATTTACAAAAGTTGGTTTAGAGCTATTTGTATCTTGAACAGTTGCTAACATAACAGGGCCTGGAGCGAAGAGAAAAAATCCTAAAAATGCTAAAATAGGAAAGAGAGCTATTTTGTTGAAGTATATAAAAAGTAACACTCCCAAAGTTGTGCCAAGAGCTGAGATAAAAAGCATATTTTTCCTGCCTATCTTATCAGAAAATCTACCTGAAAAAAAGGTACCAACTATCCCAAAAAATTGTAAAACTGAGAGTGAAATACCTGCTTCATATATAGAAAAATTGTGCTTTGTAAGATATACAGGAAGATAGAGAGTTATAGCAGATTTTGTTCCAGCATTAAGAAGAAGATAGCCTCCTAAAATGATAAAAAAGGAGGAAAGCTCTTTAAGTATCTCTTTTGTGCTGATATTTTTTATCTCTACTTTTTTAGCACTAAACTCTTTCACTTGAAAATTTTTTAATTTATAATATAAAAATAGTGATGAAAAGATACCTATGGGTAAAAGTTTATAAATCCCTTCAAAACCCCAAAGAGATATAGCTCCCGTGACAATAAGAGGCCCAATAGTTCTAGCACTCTCGCCTCCTACCATAAAGTAACTCATGCCCTTTCCTGTTTGTTCACCAGAGGCGATCTTTATCATAGTAGGAGAGGGGATGTGAAACAAAGTAGCACTAATTCCAGCTATAAAAAGAAGAAAAATTGCCACAAAGTATGATGAGGTAACTCCTAGCAGACACATAGATATAGCAGTAATAGCAGGAGTTATTATAACAAAATATTTTACATCTCTTCTCTCGGCCATAAGTCCTAAGAGGGGATTGAAAAGAGATGGAATTTTTCTAGCGATGTCCAAAAATGATGCCATGGACAAAGAGATGCCAAGTCTTTCTATCAAAAGCGGTAAAATAGGAGCTAAAAAGGATGAAAATATATCATGACATAAGTGTGCAAATGATATAGTCCAAACCTCCTCTTTTTTATATGTTTTCAAAATATATCCTTAGAGCTACCTGAGAACCACTTGCAAATTCCAAAAAATAACCCACAATTTAATAAAAAACCTTTTAAAACCTTGTAGATGTTATAATTCTTTATCACAAAAACAATAACTTTTACAAAAATTACTCAAAGGACTTTTTATGGAAAACATTGTACCTAAAACATCTTCAAACTTATCTTAACTTTTGGGGTGGATTAGGATGAATAAGCTACCCTGCCGAGTTTTATAACATTACTTTGCTAAAATCTTTTATGAGTTAAAAAACTTGATTGAGCAAGACCGCTTATTTATCAAGTCGATCGTTATCATTCATTTTTTTAGCTCATTGCCTAAACTAAAGTTACTTGATATTTTAAGGCTTTCATAACAAGCCTTTTAACTATCCAAAAGATATTTGATATGCAAAACTTCTAAGAAATAAAATATTAAGTCTGTATTTAGTACAATATAAAGACCGAAATAAAAGTTAATGGAGTTTTTTATGGAAATTGTAAATGATATAAAACCTGTAACATATCTAAAAAGTAGAGCAGCTGATGTTTTAAAATATATCAATGAAACTCATAGGCCTATGATTATCACACAAAATGGTGAAGCTAAAGCTGTAATACAAGACCCAAAGAGTTATCAAGATATGAGAAATGCACTTGCTATTATGAAACTCCTATCTTTTGGGGAAGAAGATATTAGAAATGGTAGTCTTCATAGCGAAGAGGATATTTTTAAATCAGTTGAAGAACTTCTTAATAAATGAGTAAAATTTATAAAGTTAAATGGACTTCTAATGCAAAAGAAGACCTTTTAAATATCGTTGACTATATTAAACAAGATAGTACCCAAAGTGCAAGAGAAGTTTATGAACAAATCAAAGATAAAGCACATTCTAGTAATTTTTTTCCACTTAGAGGTAGAGTTGTTCCTGAACTTCAAAGACAAGGTATAACAATTTATAGAGAATTGA
>JALVXV010000206.1 GCA_027038235.1 Campylobacterales bacterium
TTTCAAACTCTTTATAATAAGCAATTTGGTCTTGAGTTTCAAACCATTTGTTTGAAGTTTTTTTTCTGCAACCTTTTTCACCAGATTGTTCAAGTCTTTTTCCAAAGCTTTGAAGATACTCTTTTATTGTTGGATAATTATCTATATTTAACTTTAAAGCAGGGAAAGTTCCTATTAGCCACTTATCGGCAAAATTTATCTCATATTTTTTTATATCCCTACCTCTTAGCAAGGGTTTTATCACCTCTTCATTTTTACTATCGGCTCTTATCAACTCCTCTTTTTTCTTACCATCAATGATAAAAGCTTCATTAAGTCCTGTTTTTATCCCATAATTTATCTTTACATCCCACTCTTTAAGTGGAGTTCCAACTCTTTGTATTTTTTCTTCTATCTTCAACCTTATCTCCTTGCCACCATACCTGCCTTATCTTGCATCATTTATATTGCAATAAAATTTTTTACTATCTTAAGTCCGTCATTGTGGCTTTTTTCAGGGTGTGGTTGAAAACCAAAAACATTTTCATTTTGAACAGCACTTGCAAACTCATATCCGTAAAGAGTTTTGCCTATAATATATTTTTCATCACATATCGCATGGTAAGAGTGAACAAAATAGAGATAAAATGACTCTTCAAGTCCATTAAAAAGAGGAGAGCTTTTTTGCACAAAAAGCTTATTCCATCCCATATGGGGAACTTTAAGTCTTTTTGAAAATTTTTTACTATCAAAGTATTTAATATCACCGGGGACTAAACCAAGACCAATGTGTGAGCCAAACTCTTCACTCCTATCAAAAAGTAGTTGCATCCCAAGACAGATACCCAAAAGTGGCTTACCGCTTTTAGCAAACTCTTTGATAGACAAATCCATCTCATTTTCTCTTAGGTGATCCATAGCATCCCCAAAAGCCCCTACTCCAGGAAGCACTATCTTGTCGTAATCTTTTAAAATCTCAGGCTGACTTACTATATCAACCTTTTGTCCAAGCTTTAAAAAAGCATTTTTAACACTACTTAAATTGCCCATATTGTAGTCGATAACGGCTATCTTACTCATACTTTTTTCCTAAAATCTCTATCTTTACACTATACAGTTCTTGTAAATTTTTATAATCACTATCAAAAGTTACTATTTTTTCACAATATTTATCAGCTAACTCAAAATGAATAAAATCATTAAGCACTAAAGATGATATCGCAAAATTGCCACTTTTTATAGCTTTTTTTATTAAATTTTCCGATAAAACAGACTTGTTTAAATCTTGCTCAATAGAGTTATAAATCAATATATTTGTATCAAAATATACCATTATCATTTACCTCGTTTTCCATACTTACATGATATTTGATGTTAGGTTTTACTCTTTTTTTTACTATTTTATCAAACTCTTCTATTAGCTCATTTGATTTGCTGTTTCTTGTATACTTTTCAACTTCGTTATTTCTAAAAATCAAAATTTCTAAATTTTTATTGATATACTCTTTCGGCAATTTTATAACTAATTTATCACTTTTAGCTTTTACAAATTCTCTTATCACTTTAGAACTCCTCCTCTTTACTCCTTTGCTCCTATCCACCTTTACCCCTGCTTATATCCTTCCATCTCTTTTTCCAAAAACTCTCTAAAAATTTCAGCATAAGATTTTTCAGTATCAAGCTTTTCTTTAAAACCATGAAGGTACTCTATATAGTCATTCAATATCAAATTGCCTTTTAAAAGTTCATATTTAAGATATAGCCAATAGGTATTTAAAACATCACTTTCACAATACTCTTTTATCTTTGTTAACTTATCTTCATAGTATAGTTTTACTACCTCATCGCCATGCACATCATACTTTCCCGGAAGTCCAGCCATCTTACAAATCGTATCAAGCTTTAAAGATCTTACCGCCCCAAACTCACCTATATGATCCATCAAATCTACATGAAACCTATCACTATATCTTGATCTATAGTTGTCCCATTTGCTTTTGTTTAGCTCATGATTTTCTTTTTCAAAATAGGCTGGGCATGAGAGATTGTACTTCATAGCTCTTATCATTAGCATAGGCATATCAAAAGACCTACCGTTAAAACTAACAAGTTTTGGCTCTTTTTTATCAATAAAAC
>JALVXV010000207.1 GCA_027038235.1 Campylobacterales bacterium
TATGATTTTAGATATGGATACAATAGATCTTGCGATGTTGAAAGCTTAAAGTCCTACTTTGAAGTAGAGGTTGTAGATGAAATTTTACTTGATAATATCTCTATACACTCTGGGGTTATTAGAGAGCTTATTACTCAAGGCAAAATAGAAAAAGCCAATAAACTTTTAGGTAGAGCCTACTCTATAGAGGGTGAAGTCATAAGAGGGCAGGGTATAGGAAAAAGTAAGCTAGTTCCTACTATAAATATATCTGTATATGATTTTTTGCTTCCTAAAGATGGAGTATATGCAACAAAATGTCAAATAGATGGAAAGATTTATAACTCTGTTACATTTGTAGGTACCAGAGAAAGCACAGATGGTTGCTTTAGTATTGAGAGTTATATAATCGATAAGGAGATAAAAGATGTCAGTAAAAAAATAGAAATCTTTTTTTATAAAAGAGTAAGAGAGAATAAAAAGTTTAACTCTTTAAAGGAGTTAAAAAAAGAGATAACAAAAGATATAAATTTTGCAAAGGAAGTATTAAAATGAATATAGAAAATGAGTGTTTAGTCTGTATCTATAATCAAGCTTTAAAGAGTGCTAAAAATTTAAATTGCAATGCTAAAACTACAAAAAAGATACTAAATGATACTGCAAAGATACTGATACGATATGATCTTGATGTAACTCTCCCGTTTATTGCTAAAGATGTGTATAAAAAAATATCAAAAAAAGAGTTTATATATGCAACAAGGCGAAAGCCTATTATAAATGATGTAACAATGCTTGAAGCTAAAAAAGCTAAGAGCTAAGAGCTAAGAGCTTAGAGCTTGGCAACTTGCAACAAAGTTACAAGTTGTTTTTTTGCTCTCAGCTCTCAGCTCTTAGCTCTAAGCTAAAATCCGAAGGATTTTAAATGATTGACAAAGTTTTTACTAAAGAGATAGAAAAGCAGTTTGAATTTGATGAAGAGGTGGCTAGTGTATTTGATGATATGCTAGATAGATCTGTACCTTTTTATAGAGATGTTTTAACTTTGGTTTCAACTTTAGTTGAAAAAAATACAAAAGAGGGCGATAGAGTATGTGATCTTGGTTGTTCAACGGCTACTACCCTTTTAGATATTTTTAGTAAAACTTCTAAAAAATTGGAGCTTGTGGGGATAGATAGCTCAAGTGCCATGATAAAAAGAGCTAAAAAAAAGGTAGCAGCCTTTGGTGCAGATATAAAACTTTTCCAAGCAGATTTTATGCAAGGTGATATACCTTTGTCAAAAGTAATTATAGCAAACTATACTCTACAGTTTATAAGACCGCTAAAAAGAGAAGAGTTGGTAAAAAAGATATATAACTCGCTTGAAGATGGTGGAATTTTTATATTTAATGAAAAAATTATATATGAAGATAAAAAACTAAACAAGCAGATGATAGATATATACTATGACTTCAAAAAACAAAAGGGTTATAGCGAGTATGAAATAGCTAAAAAAAGAGAAGCCTTGGAAAATGTTTTGATACCGTACAGTGATGAAGAAAATATCTCCTTGGCAAAATCAGCAGGTTTTAAAAATATTGACACTATCTTCAAATGGGCTAATTTTGCCTGTTTTATAGCACAAAAGTAAAGGGCATCTCTAATAATAGGTGATACCCACAATGGACTTTGCAGTCATAAGATTATGCAAGATTGCCTCTGTAAAGTCCACCCTTTGGGCATCATCAGCTTTTATCTATACTTCGTTACATCTTTTCAACTTAGCTTCTGCTAAGCCTTCAAAGATGTGCCTTGTCTATACAAAAGCTGAGGATGTTGTGGGCATTACCTATTATTAGAGATGCCCTAAATTATCTAAAGAGCTCTGGTTTTCTCTTTTTGATATGTTTTATTACCTCTATGATTTCATCAACTCCCATTTCCCCATCTTCATTATTGGCATAATACTCATCTATACCGTTAAGATATATCTCAATGGCATTTTTAAAATTCTCTTTTTTTAGTCCAGCAAAGTAAAATGCAACTTCAAGCATATCAACAAGCTGGGTTGATAACTCCTCTATCTCTCTTTCTGCTTCATTTAATTTCTCTTGCATATCTTTCCTTTTTTATATTTTCTCCAAATCC
>JALVXV010000208.1 GCA_027038235.1 Campylobacterales bacterium
CAAGATATAAAGTTTATATTTTTGTAATATTTCGGTATGGATTTACATAACTATATCAATTATCTCATAATTGCATTTTTTACTATCACTTCACCCGGAGCTGCGATACTACTAGCAATAAATACCGCTATGAGCAAGGGTATAAAAGCACTTTTTTTCTCAACATTGGGAAATATTATTGGGCTTTTTATACTCTCGTCTGTAGCAATGCTAGGAGTTGGAGTTTTGCTTAAAACTTCACCGGTATTTTATACAGTCTTAAAAATCATTGGGGCATTGTATCTTGTATATCTCGGTATCAAACAGATGTCAAATACTCATCTTAAACTTCACCTTTCAAAAGAGGTAAAGCATACAAAAAAAACTCTTATTGTGGTCTTTAGAAGAGGATTTTTAGTAGCGATAACCAACCCAAAACCTATACTCTTTTTTACAGCGGTATTTCCACTCTTTATGGATGAAAAAAGAGGCTTAATTTTACAGTTTTTTATCATGACGGTTACTTTTATGTTTATCTCATTTTGTTCACTAATGTTTTATGGATATATCTCAAAAAGAGCTAAAGCTTGGTTTTTTGATGAAAAAAAATTAAAAATATTTTTTAGAGTTTCAGGATTATTATTTATTTTTATGGGGGTAGGATTGCTATTTATATAGGGTATATTGCTATAAAAAATCCCAAAAATAGTACAGCTATTTTTATCATAAAATTTTTATACTCTTTTATAAGTGCATTTGAGATAAAAAGAAGTCCTGTAAAAATCTTGATAAAAGAGAATAAAGCATACAAAAAGTGCTTATCAGGATATATAAGATACCTATTGGTTATAAAAGCTACAGGGATGATATATAGACCAATTCCAAGTCTAATAGATATAGATGCAACCTTTATCCAATTTGCATCAGCTATTCCTGAGGCGATAAATACTGTGCCACAAACAGGAGGAGTAATGGTAGATAGCAAAGCAAACCAAAATATAAATAGGTGAGTAGTTAGTGGATTTAGACCAAACTCTTGCAAAATTGGACCCGCAACTGCTACACAGATGATATATGCAGCAGTTGTAGGTACCTCCATACCAAGTATCAAACAAGCAAGTGCAGTTAAAATAAGAGCTATCCAAAGTTGTCCATGAGCTATATAGAGTATAGCAGAAGTTATCTTTACTCCAACACCTGTGATATTTAAAACTCCTATAATAATTCCTGCACAGATGATAATAGATGCTATTGCTGCAATTTGCTTAGAAGCTATAATAGAACCCTCTATAAAATTTAAAAACCACTTTTTTGGTGATAAATGCCAACTTCTATCAGTTATAAGCAAGATAATAGCAGCAAATATTGACATAGCAGCTGAGTATTGGGGAGTTTTATTGAGTATCAAAAGTGCATATAAGAGTATACCAAATGGAATTGCAAAAAATGGTAAAAGTTGCAAAACAGTAGTGATCGAAGGTATCTCATGCTCTTTCATAGCTAAAAGGTTATACTTTTTTGCAAATATATCTACCCCCATCCAAACAGTAATAAAAAATAAGATTGCAGGAAATATCGCAGCAGCCATAATAGCATTATAACTCTCTCCGAGCAATTCTGCCATGATAAATGCTCCTGCACCCATCAAAGGAGGCATTATCTGCCCTCCAGTACTAGCGACTGCCTCAACTGCTGCAGCAAATGTAGAGGGATAACCCAATCTTTTCATGCTAGGTATGGTAAATGCACCAGTAGATGCAACATTTGCTGAAGCTGAACCTGAGATAGAGCCAAAAAAGGCTGAGGCTAGTACTGAAACCTTTGCTGCTCCACCTGTAAGTTTTCCAGCAATTTTTGAAGATAGTGATATAAAAGCATTTCCACCTTCACCTATACCTACATAAGCTCCAAGTATAACAAATATAGCTATAACATTTACACTTACTCCAGTCAAGATGCCATATATCCCACCCTCACTCATTACCATAGTTCCTAAAAAACTACTCAATGGAATCTCTTGATGTCCAAAATCACCCGGTATCAAATCACCAAATAAACCATAAAGCAAAGCTATAAAAGCAGTTATAGGCAGAGCTAATTTTACAGATCTTCTTGCTGCCTC
>JALVXV010000209.1 GCA_027038235.1 Campylobacterales bacterium
AAAACTTCTTATTGCTTATCTCTTCTTCGATAGTCTTTGCTATTTTGGTTATATCTTTTGTTACATTTTCAATCTTTTGGGCTACCTCTACATTTTCTTGACTAACACTCTCTATATCACCCATAGATTCATTTATCTGGTTGATCTCTTCAACTCTATATGTGATATTTTCCACAACCTCTGAGACTGACTGGGCTAATATCTGTATGGTAGAATTGACTTCAGATAAAGATTTTTGTGTCCTTTCAGCAAGTTTTCTAACCTCATCAGCCACTACCGCAAAGCCTCTGCCATGCTCACCGGCTCTAGCAGCCTCAATAGCAGCATTTAAAGCTAAAAGATTGGTTTGATCAGCTATATCTTGGATGACTTGTACTACTGATTTTATCTCATTTGCTCTCTCATTGACTTCAAGAATCTGTCCACTTGAGTCATGTAGCCCCTTTGTAGCATCACTAGTTAAAACTACTGCATTTTGTAGCAATTTTACAATTCTATCAGAAATATTTGCTAACTTATCTATATCATCTTTTAATACATCTGCACTCTGGTTTAGAGTATTGCCATTTAATTTATTTGTCTTTAAAATATCTCTAATCGTTTGGGCTAAATGATTTAGACCTTTGGCAGTTTCACCCTTGGCATCTTCTATCTGATATGTAAAGTCCAAATTTTGATATCTAGTGAGTGCTGTTTGTATGAGGCTTATATCATCGCATACTTTATCAGCTATATTTGATAGCATTTCATTAAAGATATTTTTAAGCTCATTTAACTCCTTATTTGAAACTGTTGAGGTAATAGATTGTCTTAATCGTCCATCTCTAACTTTAGTTGCAATATTTTTGACCTCCTCTATAAGTCTTGCATCCTCTTCTAAAAGAAGTCCTGTTTTTTTGATATTTTCATTGACAACTTTTGCCATCTTTGCTATCTCATTATCACCATCAATATCGATAAATTCTGCACTATTATGCTCTTTGTTTAAGTATCCAAAAAATGACAGTAGCCCTCTTTCAAACTTCTCTAAAGATCTCTGTATATTATTTACAATCAATCTAGCAATTATCAATAATATTAAAATAAAACCAATAGTTAAAACAACAGAAAATATAAAATCTCTATTAGCAAGTGATTTTTGCTTTTTGATAGTTATTAGCAACTCCTTTGCCAAAAAATCATCCATTTTTTTAAGAAGATTTATCTTTTGAGTCATTACTTTAAACCAATACTCACTACTGCTTGTAAAAAAGTCGTTACTCAACTCTTTAAAAGCATTTATCGCTGGAGAATCATCAACTTTGACTATTTTATCAAGCTCTTTTATAGTCAAACCATTTTTCTTTGCACTATCTACTGCATACAACCCACTTTTATATTTGTCAAAAACAGACTTGATAATATCTAAAAGCTCTTTTTCTCTTTTTGATACATTTTTCAAACTCTTATACTCATTTACCAATTTTATAATCTTTTGATAATTTTTTATAACACTATCTCTATACTTTTTATCACCCCTTATGACATAGTTTTTAAAATTGTGTATAATGCCTCCATATCCCACTATCTCCTTAAATTGAGAGATAATAAGCTTCTTTTTGTATGATTCAAGTAGTACTCCTCTTATTCTATCCACCTCTTTTACACTATTTGCCTGTATAAGCTTTTGGTAATATTTTTTTGCTTCGGGTGAAGTATATATCAAAAAATTATCCATATAACTCTTTTGAGCTGCTATTAAATTGTTCAATTTGACATACATTCCATAGGCAAAATTTCCCCTTGCTAAAGTATTTGCTCCTACAGCTCTTTCTATACCTGCTCTCTCTTTTGACAAAAGAAAATTTGTATAAGCATATATCTTTTGTGTAATTTTTGAAGAGTGAGACTTAGGCACTATCAAAGAGATAGAGTATAGAAGTTGAGTGTTTATATATGTGTAGTATGCTATTGCTTCCTTGGTTGTGATAGATAATGCATCAATTTTGGAGCGAATATTGTTGATATCTTTGAGTTTATCCATAGCAATTTGTACTGGCTTATTCATAAGAGAGTTTATCTTTGGTAAATTTATTGAGAAGAGAT
>JALVXV010000210.1 GCA_027038235.1 Campylobacterales bacterium
GGTATTTATGGATTTACCAAAAAAACTCTCAATGAGTTTTGTTCATTGCCAAATGCTCCACTAGAAGATATAGAAAAGCTAGAGCAGTTAAGAGCTATATATTATGGCAAAAAGATAGCCATGATAGAGGTAGAGAGTAAAAGTTTTGGGATAGATACAAAAGAGGATTTAAAAAGAGCTATAACCCTTTTAACCTGATAGCATATAGAGCTTTTTTCTCTCACTTGAACCTGCTATATTTAGCTGTTTTCTATATTTTGCTATCGTTCTTCTAACTATTTTGATACCAAATTTTTCTTCTATTTTAGCTAAAATTTTATTATCACTAATAGGTTTTTTTCTATCCTCATTTTTTATCAGTTCAGATATATACTCCTTTATGGATGCACTTGAGATATTTTCATCAACTGCTGTACTAAAAAAATCCTTTAGAGCAAATACTCCTCTGCTACAAGATAGGTACTTATTGGATATTGCTCTTGATATTGTTGATGGGTTTCTATCTAAATCCTCAGCTAAATCTTTTAGTTTCATAGGTTTTATAGCTCCCCCTTTAAAAAAGTCATACTGATACTCAAGTATCATAAGTCCAATTTTATAAAGAGTAGCTTTTCTCATCTCAAGAGCATCTATCAAATCTTTTGCACCCTTTATCTTCTGTTTTACATACTCATTACTCTCACTATTTGGATCAACATCTAAAATAACCTGAGGATAAAAGGAGCTATTTATATCTATCTCTATACCATTTTTTGTCTCTATAATATATATATCTGGTATGATCTGTCTTGATTGTGCGAGATACTCAATAGCAGGTGGATTTCTAAATCTTTTTATGATTGAGAGTGCTTTATCAAAAAGAGCTTCATTGCAAAAATCTTGCATATTGTCAAAATTATATATAAGTTTTTTAACAAACAAAAGTAGCTCATTATCCAGATCAAAATCATTTAGTTGAAATATAAAGCTCTCAAGCATATCTTTTGCCCCTACCCCAACTGGTTCAAGATATGCAAATCTCTGCCTTATCATCTCTATATTTTGCTTACTTGTTGAAAATACTTTTGCTAACTTATTTACATCACCTCTAAAATATCCCTCTTCATCTATGTTCTCTATAATAGCAAAAGCGATCTTTTTAGATTTTGGTGTAGGAAATAGTGGAGCAGTTATCTGTTCGTATAGGATTTCATATAAAGATTTTTTAGAAATATTTAGGGATGCTATATTATCACTTGTAAATCTCTCATGCTTTGTTAAACCCCTTTCAAATCCAGACTTGAGCATAATAAATGGATTGTCTTTTACAAAAGGCTCTAGCACTTCATCAAGTGATTCTATATCTGCTTGAAGTACAGGCAACCAGCTTCTCAAAGTTGAAGAGATTGCAAGTTTTGTAGCTTGAGTTTGTCTTAATTTCACCTCAAAATCCTTCGGATTAAACTAAGAGCTAGAAAGGCTCTTGGCTCTAAGCTCTAAGCTTTTTAACATTGTTTATCCTTAGAGCTTAAAATTACTACCAAGATAGTATCTTCTTACTAGCTTATTTTCAAAAATCTCACTTGCACTTCCACTTGCAAGTAGTGAGCCATCTTTGATAACATAAGCTTTATCACAGATAGATAATGTCTCTCTTACATTATGATCTGTTATAAGTATGCCTATCTTTAGAGATGAGAGCTCTTTTATAATCTCTTGAATATCAGCTACTGCTATAGGATCAACTCCTGCAAAAGGTTCATCAAGGAGTAAAAATTTGGGTTTTAGAGATAAAGCCCTTGCTATTTCACATCTTCTTCTCTCGCCACCACTTAAATTTTGGGCTCTTCTTCTTCTAATTGGCTCTATATTTAAAAGTTCAAGTAGTTCATCTACTCTCTTACTTACCTCCTCTTTTGTTTTATATATCACTTCACAAGCAAGAGCAATATTTTCTTCAACACTTAAGTCTTTAAATATACTTGATTCTTGTGGTAGATACCCTATACCCAACCTTGCTCTTTTGTGAAGAGGAAGAGATGATATATCTTGATTGTCAAGATATATCTTTCCATT
>JALVXV010000211.1 GCA_027038235.1 Campylobacterales bacterium
ATAGTTATGATTTATTTGAATTTTTGAAAGTTAAAAAGGGGTATTTAAAGGAGCTTTGTGATCCTCTATGGTGGCCAAATAGTGCTACTTTTGAAGTGGTTATCGGTGCTATATTGACCCAGCAGACCAAATGGCAAAAGGTTGAAAAGGCTCTTGATAATTTAAAAGCAAACAATCTTTTGGAGTTGAACTTATTGGCAAATTGTGATACAAAACTTTTAGCATCTCTTATAAAACCAAGCGGATTTTATAATACTAAAGCTAAAAGAATTAGGCTACTTTCAAATAATATCCTAAGAGAGTTTGGAAGTTTTAAGACCTTTCAAAGTGAAGTAGATAGAGATTGGCTATTAAAACAAAAAGGTTTAGGAAAAGAGAGTAGCGATAGCATACTTTGCTATGCTTGTAAAAGAGAGGTTTTGCCAGTAGATAACTATACTACAAAAGTTGTTAAAGAGTTTGGTTATGAGTTTGAAGAGTATGATGAATTAAGAGAGTGGTGCGAAAGTGGTATTTTAAACAATCTTGAAAAAGTATGGAAAATTTATGGAGAGGAAAAGCCTATCTACGAAATATTTGCTAGATTTCATGGCAAGATAGTGGAGTATGCAAAAGAGGAGCTTTAACTCCTCTAGTTTTATAAGTTATGCTCCTTTTTATAGGCTAAAACCATAGCATAGGCTTCATCTTTTAGGAGCAACTTCTCCTTTTTTAACCTATCAAGTTCAAGATCACTCATATGCTCTCTACCCTCTTCAACTTCCGTGATTTGTTTGTCTAGCTCATTATGCCTTTCAAAAATTTTTGCAAAGTGGGCATTTTCAGTCTTTAGTTTGCTGACAATATCTCTATATTCGTGTAGCATTTTTTCTCCTATGTAAAATTTTATTATTGGTTATTATATCTTTTTTATGATTAATATCGTATTATGTTCTGTAATCAGCATTGATCTTTACATATTCATAGCTTAGATCACACCCATAAGCTATATCACTAAAATCACCTATGCCAAGATCACAAGTTATCTTAAAGCTATCTTGCTGTAAGATTTTGACAGCCTTCTCTTCAACCTCTTTATCCATTTTATTTTTACCATTTTCATATACGATCAAATCATCATAGCTGATAATAAGCCTATCTTCATCGCACTTTATGCCACTTGCCCCAATAGTGGAGCCTATTCTTCCCCAATTTGGATCCTCTCCAAAAAGAGCAGTTTTGACAAGTAAAGAGTTACTTAGCATAGATGCAGCTTTTTTAGCATCTTCTAAAGAGTATGCATTTTTAACTTCAAAGGCCACTACTTTATTGGAGCCTTCGCCATCTTTGAGTATCAAGAGTGCTAACTCCTTTGTTAAAGTTTCAAGTGCAGTTTTAAAAGCAAGTTTGTCATAAGCAGCACTTTTTTTGTTAGACAAAAGCATTACTGTATCATTTGTAGAGGTATCTCCATCCACACTTATCTTGTTAAAGGAGTTCTCAACCGCACTTTTAAGAAGTTCATCCATATCGCTTTTTGGAATATTAGCATCTGTTATTATAAAACATAGCATCGTAGCCATTGCGGGATTTATCATACCTGCACCCTTACAAATGGCAGCTATATGAAAAGAATCACCATTTTTTAAGAGTACTTTAAAACATAACTCCTTTTTGAATGTATCAGTTGTGAGTATAGCATTTGCAGTAGCACTGCTATCTTTAGATAAAAAGTCAAAATCATTTAAAGCTTTTTTAATTTTTTTAGTTGGAAGTCTATAGCCTATAACACCGGTTGAACTCATGATAGGATTTACAATGGAGCTATCTATTTGCTTTGCATAATTTAAAATATCCTCTATATCTTCAACACCCTCCTTAGAGGTCATTGCATTGGCATTTTTTGAATTTATTAGTATAAAATTTGTCTTGAAATTTTTTGGATAACTTCTAAAATGCTTTATAGGTGCAGCAGCAAAACGGTTAGTGGTAAAGAGTGCAGAAATATCACATAGCAAGTCGCTTTTGATAAAGGCTAAATCATTCTTATCTTTTTTTAGACCTGCATTTGTGC
>JALVXV010000212.1 GCA_027038235.1 Campylobacterales bacterium
AAGTCCCTCAACCTCATCTATCTTGATAAAAGCTCCAAAATTTGTCAATGTAGTTATAACTCCCTTGACAATATCACCTGCTTTATACTTTTGAATAAACTCTTCAAAAGGTTTTGGTTTTAAATTTTTTAAGCTTACTCTTAGTCTTCTATTTTCAGGATCTATCTCAATAACCTCGACATCAAGCTCCTCATCAAGAGATACATACTCTTTTGGATTTTTAATATTTTTATCCCATGAAAGTTCACTTATATGTAAAAAGCCCTCTATATCATTACCAATATCTACAAACACTCCATAAGGCTCGATATTACTTACATTTACCTTTATAACATCGCCTACTTCTAACTGATCTTTGATACCTTCCCAAGGATCACTTTGAACTGCTTTTACTGAAAGAGAGAGATGTCTTTTCTCTTTATCATACTTTATAGCTTTTACTGCTACTTTTTCACCCTCTTTGTACAAACTAGCTGGATTGACAGGACCTTTGTAGCTTATCTCACTATAATGTACCAACCCATCAACTCCACCAACATCTACAAACATACCATAAGTAGTTATCTTTTTAATAACTCCCTCTACAACTTCACCACTTTGTAATAGTTTATCAATAAGCTCTTTTTTCTTTTTTCTATCCTCATCAAGATATTTTTTTCTTGATATTATTATTGATTCATTCTCATTATCAACTTTTAAAACCTTTGCTTTTATATTTTTGCCAACAAGTGCATTTACATCTCTATAAGCTGCTTGAGATCTTGGAAGAAAAAATTCACATCCATCCTCGTTTTCTACTATAAAACCACCTCTATTTTTACCAACAACCCTTCCCTCGATGATCTCATCACTATCTTCAGAGTAGTTTTTTATAAACTCTTTAACTTTCTCTTTTTTTAGAGCCTTCTTGTGAGAAACACTTGGTCTTTCATTTCTATATCCAGTTATTGCAACCTTTATGCTATCACCTACACTATATTTAACATTGCCTTCTTTATCAGTAATCTCAGATATTTTTAAAACACCTTCACTCTTTTTACCAACATCAACCAATGCAATATCATCATTTATCTCAACTATTACACCATCAACAATATTTTCACCACTTGTCTCTTTTTTAAAAGACTCCTCAAGCATCGTAGCAAAATCTTCTACCTGCTCTTCACTTTCACTAACCTCCTGGTTTGATAGAACTTTATCGTTCACCTCTGCCATCACACTTCCTTTGTAAAATTTTTCGAAAAATTTTAGAGCAAAGCTCTAAGCTTTAAGTTCAACAAACTCAAAACTCAAAACTCTCCAATCTAATCACTAATCACTAATCACTAATCACTAATCACGAATCACTAATCACGAATCACTAATCACGAATTGTCAATTATACCATTTATTTCTTTAATTTTTTCTACAACCTTTTGAATGATCCAATCAGGTGTCGAAGCACCAGCACTTATACCACATATCTTTTTATCTAAAAACCACTCTTTTTTTAGCTCATTTTCATTTTCTATCAAATAACTCTCAAAGCAGTTTGACTTTGCGATAGAGTACAACTGCTTTGTATTTGATGAATTTTTTCCACCTACTATAATAACCACATCACACTCACAAGAGAGCTCTCTAACAGCCTCTTGATTTTCAAAAGTTGCATTACAAATTGTATTAAATACTCTTGTCTCTTTAACTCTTGGGATTATAAAGTTCACAATCTTCGTATAATCTTCAAATTTTCTAGTGGTCTGTGATATTACAGCAACTTTGGAGTGAAGTTTTATACCTTCTAACTCTTTTACATCCAATACCACAGCCACATCACCCTCAGCATAGCTTATCACCCCCTTTACCTCAGGGTGATTAATATCTCCAAACATTACTATTTGATACCCATTTTTGCTCATCTCTTCGCATATATTTTGAGGTTTTGAGACAAAAGGACAAGTAGCATCTATAATATTGACATCTTTTTCTCTTAGAGTTTTAAATCCCTCTTTTGTAATTCCATGAGTTCTTATAATAGCCTTTTTTATATTTTTTGCCTCGGTATAATCCTT
>JALVXV010000213.1 GCA_027038235.1 Campylobacterales bacterium
AAAAGTGTACAATTCCAATCACTATCGCTTCCATTTGAATCAACATATGTAAAATCTGAGGGCAATATATCAGTTGCATTTAAGTTTGTAATGGCTGCTACACCGGTATTGTTTATTTCAAGAGTATAAGCAAAAACCTCTCCAAAAGCAACCTTTGTTTTAGAAGGGCTAAAGCCTATATCTGGATTTGCATTTGCTACATTTATATTGATCTCATTATGATTGTTTGATAGACTAACCTCTTTTGTTGTAGTATTTATATCTACAATATTTTTAACTACTCCAGTAGCCAAAGATGTAGTTGCACTATATATTATATCTGTAGCATTTGCTTCACTATCAAACGAACCTCTTGTACAAGTTAGATAAACATTACCTATAAAAGAGCAACTCCAACCACCTGAGTTTGTAACATTAAAGTCACTAAAACCACTAGGCAAGGTATCTGTTATATTGATATCTTTTGCCAATCCTAAGTTTATATTTGATACTGAGAGATTAAACTCTATCTTTCTTTTTGTTCCTATGGTTATACTATTTTTATGCCAAAGTCCATCACTTTTTGGATCTGGATCTGTTGCATATTTGATTATCTTTAGATCTGATCCTCTTATTAGAGTATTTAGATTTGTTTTATTGCCAGTTGGATTGATCTCCTCTTTTCTTGTTACTGTTGCTTTGCTTGTTAGCATTCCATTATAATTTGGAGCATTTGATGTTATGGTTAATACAGATGAATCATCTCCTCCTTCAAGCTTTGGAAGATGGCAAATAAGTTGTGATTTGATAGCATCATAATTATCACAATTCCAACCAACTCCACTTCCATTTACCTCACTCCATCCGTCACCGCTAAAACTGTTATTTAAATCTATTGTTACATTTATATCTTCTGCATCATAGATTCCTTGATTGCGGATAGTCAAATTATATTCGTGATGTTTATATGCACCTACTGGATATGGAGCTTGTGCAACTGGTCTAAATACCAATTTAGCATCATTTACCCTAATATCCCAATATGATACATTTGGAAAAGATTTCTCAGCAGTAGTTGTATTAGCCTCAACATAGTTTCTTACAGTTCCAGCATAGTGAGGAAGTTTTACATCAAAACTAAAGCTTACATTAGAATCTTTAGATAAATTTTGATCATATTTAAAAACAATACTTCCTTTTTTTCCTATAGGATCTAAAGTACTCCAGTGGGTACTAGATAGATTTCCCTCATATATTGCATTATTAAAAAGAGTATCAGTTACTACAATATTTTCTGCATCTAACTCTTTGCTAATATTTGTAACAGTTACAGTATAAGTTACATTTTCATCCATCTTTGAAAATACAGGACCACTTTTGCTAACAATTATATCTGTCCCATAAGTAATCGCACTTACTCTAGCTTTATTGTTTCTAAGAAGAGCTTTTAACTCTGGAGTATCATTTGTAACATTGGCTTCATTGGTAAATATTGTACTACTTGTATTTGGAGCCTTTATATTTATAGTGATATCTGAAGTGGTATTTGAAGGAGGCATATCTTTAGAGTAGTTACAAGTAACAATATGTGAACTTTCACTACAACTCCAATTGCTTCCTGAAGCACTTACAAAGGTGGTGCCAGTTGGTAGCTTATCTTTGACGACTACATTTTTAGCTGTTGAGCTACTTGGTATATTTCTTACTTTAAGAGTATATGAAACAGAGCTATTAGCTCCTACTTTATTTTTTGAGATACTCTTTACTATAGACATATTGCTACCATGGACTAATGTATCAGTATGAAGATAACCATCACCTGTAGTTGGAGCATTATTGCTTAAAATCTTATCATCTAAGGAGGTTTCAGCTTTATACTTATTGATGATATGATTGTTTGATTCACTATTTTTATCAAAATTTGATGCACTTATAGCTTTAGCACTTATGGTTGCTACTGTTATCCACCCCTCACTTGTTTTTAGAGGTGAAGTTGTACCATTTTTCATACTACAAAATAGTATATTTCCAGATTTGCTACAATTAAACCTAGAGCTTGAAGT
>JALVXV010000214.1 GCA_027038235.1 Campylobacterales bacterium
ATCTCTATCTTTTTAAAATTTGCCTCTATTAGATTTTCTATGATTTGTAACTTTATAGGTGTAGGGATAAACTCCTTTATACTTTGAAAACCATCTCTTGGTCCTACTTCAACTATTGTAACCTTTTTGGGTAAATTCATATCCAATCCTCTTTTTTCTGTATATTACAAAAATAACTATAAAAAATAGTTGAAAAATAGTTTTAAATTATGCAAATGGTGATAGTAACAATATGCCAAAAAGTATCCTATATACTCCAAAGCTTACAAAGGTAAATCTCTCTAAAAATGATATAAATAGTTTTATTGTTATATATGCTACTATAAAAGATGTGATAAAACCAACAGCTAAAACCAATAAATTTTGATTGGAAAACTCTTTGTAATGTTTTATAAAGTCATATCCACTTACTGTTAGCATGACAGGAAATGCTAGTAAAAAGCTAAACTCTGCACTACATTTTCTATCAAGTCCGCTTAATATTCCACCTATTATAGTAGAACCTGCCCTGCTAGTACCTGGTATAAGAGCAAAGATTTGGGCAAATCCTATATAAAGAGCCTGTTTATATGTAACTTGTTCTACATCTTTTACTCTATGATCACTCTCTTTATAAAATTTTTCAACTATTAAAAATATAACTCCACCTACTATAAACATTGTTGCAACAATTTGTGGTGAAAAAAGCTCTTTTATTTGATGTCTAAAGATAAATCCTACGATAGCAATAGGAAAGTATGCTATGATAACTCTCTTCCAAAGCTCTATCTTTTTAAGGTCAAATTTATCTTTATATAAAAAAACTACAGCAAGTATAGCGGCTAATTGAATAATAACTTCAAAAGCTTTAGTATTTGTTGTCTGTGAAAGACCTATATACTTTGCTACCACTATCATATGTCCTGTGGATGAGATGGGTAAAAATTCAGTAAATCCCTCTATAATACCCAATATAATAGATTGAAATATATCCATTTTACAATAGCCTTTAAGGATGGTATCTTTTTTGCTTGAGAATTATATCACAATTATAGGAGAGATATAATGAAAAAAGCCATTTTATTTTTTGTTTGTTTACTAACTTTACAAGCCCAGACGATAAAAATAGATCATTTTAGTACAAATATATTTTCATCTATTTCAAAAGAGTTAAAAAGAGTAGATCTTTCACTTCTTGTAGAGGGTAGATATATAGAGGATGAAAAGTATAAAGTCATAGATACGATAAATGTAGTCATAGGAAGTTTTTATGTAGAGAGTTTAGCAACTTCAAAAGGAAAAGAAAATTTTAAAAAACTCCTAAAAGAGTATAGTGCAAAAAAGTATGGTATTGATATAGATGAGGTTTATATACTAAATTTTCAAGTAGTTGAAAATGGAGCATCTTTTAGCATTGATGACTTGATAAAGAGATTGAAACAGGAAGGATGTTGCAAGAGATTAGCACCCTTGGTAAAAGCCAGAGAATAGCAAAACATCATCGCTTTTTTTATTTTCTATCTCTTTATCTATAAGTTCGCTAACTAAATCACCAATAGCAGGTGCAAAAGTGATACCAAGCCATCCTAAGCCATTTGCATGTAAAATATTTTTATATCTTTGATCTCTTCCAAAGAGCGGTATATCATTTGGTGTCAAGGGTCTAAAACCTGTCCAATACTCAGGCTCTTTTATCTCAAAATCTTCAACAAAGGGTTTTAAAGTGTTTAAAATACTCTCAAACCTACTCATTTTGTAGCTGTAATCATGATTGCCAAGCTCTAATTTGCTTGTGATTCTTACACTATTGCTTCTAGGGATAAAACCTATAAATTGATCTTTAAAAAGCAGAGCAGTTTTAGGTTTTAGACTTTCTTCCATCTTAAAAGTGATGCTATACCCTTTTGCTGGAGTTAGCATAAGTTCAGTACCTGTTTTTCTTGAAAGAGATATATCGCTACCTGTTGAAATGATAAAATTATCTGCTTCAAAACTTCTATCTTTGCTTAGAGCTTTTTTAACTTTTAAGTTTTTATATTCAAAGTTGATTATCTCACTATTT
>JALVXV010000215.1 GCA_027038235.1 Campylobacterales bacterium
AAGCTATAAAGAGACAAAAAAGATATGAGTTTGATAAGTCTAAATTTGATAAAAATACTTATACAAAAGAGTTACTTAGGCAAGTTATAACTCTCTTTTTTCAGACAAAAAATATTGAAGCAAATCTATTAGCATATAATGAAAAGCAAAAAGCTTTAATGGCTGAGCTTAAAAGAGCAAAACAAAAGTATGATATAAAAATGGTAACTTTAGATGAAGTTTTAAAGTTCAAATCTGCCCTTGAAGCAAACAGGTATCTTGTAGAGGAGTTAAAATATCAACAAATTGATATACTTAAAAACATATCTCTACTTGTCGGAAAAAATATAACTAAACTTGATGTTGCAAAACTGCCTGATATATCACATCTTGAGTACCAACCAAGTCCACATATAAAATCACTCCAAAGCAGTTTAAAATCAGCTGATGAAAATATAAAACTTGCCGAAATGATAAAAAAACCCAAAATAAAACTTGAAGATAGTATAAGTATATATGAATATAGCGACTACAATAGCAACATTTTAAAAGATTTACCCGATACTCAAAACCAATTTGCTCTAACTTTTTCATTAAACTTGTATGATACGGTAAGTAAACACAAAAAAGAGTCTGCAATGTTAGTAAAACTTTCAAAAAAAGAGGAGTTAAACTATGCTCTATCACAAGAGAAAACTTTTTTTGAGTTATCAAAAAGAAAGCTACAAACTAAGCTTTTAAAGATAAACTCTGCAAAAGAGGCTTTAGCTGCCGCAAAGAGTGTATATAAAATCATAAAAACAAAGTATCAAAATGGCATAGTGGACAATATAGCCTACCTTGATGCACTTAGCAAAATGACAACAGCAAAAGCTGAGTATTTAAGATCAAAAAATGAGTTTGAAATAGCTAAGGTAGATTATTATTTTAACAGCGGAAGAGATTATAAAGAGATATTGAAAGTTATTATTAGAGGTGCTATTAACTAATATCTAATGGTATCTCTATTTTAAATAGTGCTCCATTTTTATCATTTTCTACAGATATGGTGCCACCACAATGCTCTTCAATGATTATCTTACTCATATAAAGACCAAGCCCTGTTCCATTTTTTTCACTTTTAGTTGAGAAATAGGGATCAAAAATTTTATCTATGATACTTAATGGAACTCCTTTTGCATTATCACCTACTTCAAATATGCATATATTATCTTTTTTATAACTTCTTATATATATTTTTGGATCTTTTATATTATTTTCTTCGAGTGCATCTTGGGCATTTTTAACAAGATTTAAGATGACCTGTTTTATCTCATTTGAATAGCTTAAAAATTTATCATTACAATTTAACTCCTGTATTACCTCTATATTATTATTTTCAATAGATGCATCCATTATGCTTAAAACTTCTGCTATAAGCCTTTGAAAATCAACCAAGCTCCTCTCTTTGTTTGGTTTAAAAAAGTTACGAAAATCATCAATGGTCTTGCTTAAATGTTGTGAATATTGAGAAATTTTTAAGGATAATTCATAAGCCAACTCTACATCAAGCTTTTTAAGTTTTGCCTGTATATTTATCTTTAGAGCGGTTGAATTTATAGCCGTTAGAGGTTGTCTCCATTGATGGGCTATCATTGCTATCATCTCTCCCATTTGAACAAATCTTGCTTGTTGCATAAGCTTTAGTTGGGCTTTTTCATTTTTTTTAACCTCCTCTTCAACCCTTTTTGCTAGTGTGGCATTTAGCTCTTTTAATTCATTTTGTTTTTGTGCAATTCTCCTTTGCATTGTATTAAAGCTATTTGCCATATCGTTAAAAATGGTGTATTTACTCTTTATATCTATCTCTTTAACATTTTGCTGAGTTGAAAATTCTCTCATTTTGAGAGTTAAAATCTCAAGAGGTTTTGAAATGGATGTTGTAAATCTATTTACCCCAATAAATACTAAAAAGGCTACAATCATAATAAAAAGAATAAGCCAAGCAATAGTATATATTATATTATCAACTTCATCAGCAGTATCTATCGTAACAATATACCAATTT